>JAKLEE010000259.1 GCA_022703215.1 Spirochaetota bacterium
GGCTTCAGACCCCGAGGCCTTCCTGGCCTGGGCCGCCAAGGTGGGGCACCCGGAATGGCTCGTGCAGCACAAGCTCGACGGGGCCAGCCTCGAGCTCCAGTACGAAGGGGGGCGCTTCGTAAGGGCCGTCACCCGCGGCGACGGCGAGACGGGCGACGACATCACGCCGAACGCGCTCCGCATGGGCGGCCTCGTGCGCGTCCTGCCCGGCGGCTTTTCGGGCGGGGTGCGGGGCGAGGTGCTCATGCCGCGCGGGGTGCACGCCGCGAAGTACTCGGACAAGGCCAATTGCCGCAACGCCGCCAACGGGCTCATGAAGCGGAAGGACGGCTCCGGTTCGGAAGACCTCCGCGTCGTCGTGTACGACGTGCTCTCGACCGGGGACATCGAGCGCGTGGCCGCCTCCGCCGCGCCGCGCAGGCCGGCCGCCGGAGCCGGGCCCTCGCTCTTCGACGAGCCCGGCTCGGGCGGCGCGGCGCTTCCCGCCTTCGACGACGAGCTCGCGAAGCTCGAGTGGCTCTCGGCCGCCGGCTTCGAGGTGGTGCCCTGGGTGCTCGTGCCCGATCCGGAGGCCGTGGTGGCCTTCCGCGGAAAGGTGATGGACGAACGCCCCGGCCTTCCCTACGACATCGACGGCCTCGTGGTGCGCGGCCGCGCGGTCGACTGGGCGGACCTCCGGCGCGCGCGGCCTGAAAAGCAGATCGCCTTCAAGTTCAGCCTCGAGGAGGCGGTGACGACATTGCGCGCGGTCGAGTGGTCCGAGTCCGGCGCCACCTACACGCCCGTGGGCATCGTCGATCCGGTCAGGCTGGCGGGCACCACCGTCCAGCGCGCCAGCCTCGCGAACCCGGGCATCATGCGCGCGCTCGGCCTCAAGATCGGCAGCCGCGTCGTCATCACGAAGCGCGGCGAGATCATCCCCAAGATCGAATCGCTCGTGGAGAATCCCGAAGGCGCGGCGGAGATCGCGGTGCCCTCGACCTGCTCCTGCGGCTCATCGCTCGTGGACGAGGGCACTCGGCTCGCCTGCCCGAATCCGGACTGCCCGAAGAAGGCGCTCCACCGCCTCGAGAAGTGGCTTTCGGTGCTCGATATCCGCGATTTCGGCACGACCATCCTCTCGCGCCTCTTCGAGTCCGGCCGCGTCCGCTCCGTCCCGGAGCTCTACACCCTGGAACCCGCGGAGCTCGCGGCGTACGAGCGCATGGGCGAGACCTCGGCCGCCAAGGTCGTGCGGAACCTGCGCGCGCGCGACGAGGTGAGCCTCGCGGCCTTCGTGGCCGGGCTCGACATCGAGGGCCTGGGCGAGCTCCTGGCGGAGAAGGCGGTGGCGGCGGGCTTCGACACCCTGGAAAGGCTCCGCGCGGCCACGGTCGAGGAGCTGTCCGCGGTGGACGGCTTCGGGGAGATCACGGCGCGCGCCTTGTCCGAAGGCCTCGGGCGCCTCGGGCCCGAGATCGACGCGCTGCTCGCCACGGGGCGCCTCCGGATCCGCCCCCCGGTTTCGGGAGGGCCGCTTTCCGGGAAGAGCTTCTGCTTCACCGGCGAGCTTTCTTCCATGAAAAGGAAGGACGCGGAGGCGCTCGCGAAGAGCCTCGGCGCGGCCATCCGCTCCGGCGTCACGAAGGACCTTTCCTACCTCGTGACGAACGACCCCGGCTCTGGCTCCGCGAAGAACCGCAAGGCCGCCGAGCTCGGGGTCGCGGTCCTGGACGAGGCGCTCTTCCTCGCCTTGGTCGGCGGGGCGTAGGTGGGCGCGAAAAAGGGGAAGGGCGGGGCGGCCCCGTCGCCCGTCGCCACGCGTCCGCTCGCCCGCGGCGCCGGGCAGGCGGGGTGTGAACCCGCTGCCGGCGAAGCTCCGCTGCAGGTCCGTGTTTCAGGCGGCGTGGCCCGGGTCGCGGTCAAGGCCCTGCCGAACGCGCCGCGCTCCGCCTTCGCAGGCGTGCGCGGAGGCGAGTTGGCCATCCGGGTGGCGGCCGCGCCCGACAAGGGCAAGGCCAACGAGGAGCTCGTTCGCTTCGTGGCGGGCGCCCTGGGGCTTTCCCGGAGCCAGGTGACGCTGGAAACCGGCGCGACGAGCCGCCACAAGCTCATCGCGATCCCCGAGGCCGCCCTGGCCCGGCTCCGGGCCCAGTTTTCCGATTCCCCGGACGGCGCGGGCGCCTCCGGTTGACACCGGCGCCGCTTCCATAGTAGAAAAACTGGCCATTTTAGTTATCCATCGAGGTTATCGAGATGTACGCAGTCGTGGAAGTCCAGGGCAAGCAGTATCGCGCCGACAAGGGCGCCTCCCTTCGCGTTGACCGCATCGAGGGCGAGCAGGGCGCGGCCCTGACGCTCGACAAGGTGCTCCTCGTCTCCGGCGATTCCGTCAAGGTCGGCGCCCCCTACGTCACGGGCGCGTCGGTCAAGGCCGTCATCGCGGAGCAGACGAAGGGCGACAAGGTCATCGTCTTCAAGTACAAGCCGAAGAAGGACTACCGCCGCAAGCAGGGTCACCGGCAGGACTACACCGTCCTCACCATCGAGGACATCGTCGGCTGAAGGGCCTGACGGCGTGATCTCCGTCAAGGCTCGGCTCGACGCTTCGGGTGTCGTGGTCGCGGTCGAGGCCGAGGGACACGCCGGCGGGGCTCCGCGGGGCGCGAACGTGGTTTGCGCCGCCGCGACGGTGCTGCTCAGGACGGCTTACGAGACCCTGGCGTCCTATCCGGGCGTCGAGGTCGACGGAAGCGCCCCGGAACGCGGCGCCTTGCGCTTCGTCGTGCGAAGGTACGGCGAAGCGGAAATGCCCCTCGCGAGGGGGGTGGGGGACTTCCTGCTGACCGGCCTTTCCGCGCTCGCGCGGGAGAGCCCGGCGGACGTCCTCCTCGAGATAGTACGTTAACGGAGGTATCGATATGGCTCACAAAGGCGTGAACGGACGCGATTCCAACCCCCAGCACCTCGGAGTCAAGGTCTACGGTTCCGAGCAGGTCACCGCCGGCTCCATCATCGTCCGCCAGCGCGGCACCCGGATCCACCCGGGCCTCAACGTCGGCCGCGGCAAGGACGACACCCTGTTCGCGCTGGTAGACGGCACGGTCTTCTTCAAGGAATACCGCGGCCGCAAGTTCGCCGGCGTCGAGCCCGTCCAGGCCTGAAGGGCCGCGGGACGCGATGAGAAGCCGACCTGACGCCCGCGGGCGCCCGGAAGGCTCGATCGGTACCGCGAGCACCCGAACGAGGAGAGCCGCTTCAGGCGATGGCGCCGGAGGCGGCTCTTCCGTCTTTACGAGGAAAAGCACGTGAACAAATTCGCCGACGAAGCCTTCATCACGGTGGCGAGCGGCAAGGGCGGCAACGGCTGCATAGCCTTCCGCCGCGAGAAGTATGTACCGCGCGGCGGGCCTTCGGGCGGCGACGGCGGGCGCGGCGGCGACGTCGTGTTCGAGGTCCGTCGCAACCTGCGCACCCTGGCCCACCTGCGCTTCAACCAGGCGTTCCGCGCCAAGCTC
>JAKLEE010000026.1 GCA_022703215.1 Spirochaetota bacterium
GAGGCCGATCCCTTCATACGCGTGCTCGCCGCGACCCGCATCGGACAGGGGCGCTGGCTGCACGTCGTCGCGCTCGGCGAAAAGGCGTGGCTGGTCGGTTCCACCGACTCGCAGGTAAGCCTCGTCGCCGCGGTCGAGGACAAGGAGCTTGTCGACGCCATGGTCCTGCGTTCCGCGCAGGCCCCGGTCGCGCCGCGGACGGATTTCTCCTCCCTGCTTCAGTCGATGCTGAAGCGAACGCCCAGAGGGCGCGCCGCCGGGACGGGCGAGGTGCCGGGAACGGACTACCTCGCGCGCCAGCGGGAACGGCTCCGGAAGAACCGGGACCGCTAGGCTCCGGGGAAACCCGGGCCCGCGCCTCCTCGCCGCGCCGGGAGGTCGGATGCGCATTCGTCTCTTCGCGTTTGCCCTCGCGCTCGCGACGGTCGCTCTTCCGCTCTTCGCCCAGAGCGCCGAGTTCCCCTCGGCGCCGCGCGACACCGCCGTTTCGGTGCCCGTCCCGAATGCTTCGGGCGGGGCCGCCACGACCGCCATCCCGACCACCACCATCCCCTTCGTCGACCTGACGCTCCGGAGCCCCGAGGACGGAACCGAGGTCGCCTTCTCGCTGCAGCTGCTGCTCCTGCTCACCGTCATAAGCCTGGCCCCGAGCCTCCTCATCCTGATGACGGCCTTCCTGCGCATCTCCATCGTGCTCGATTTCATCAAGCGCGCGCTCTCGCTCCAGCAGGTGCCGCCGAACCAGGTGCTGCTCGGCATCGCCCTGTTCATCACGGTCTTCGTCATGTGGCCGACCATCGATTCGGTCTGGAACGATTCGCTCAAGCCCCTCTCGGAAGGCTCGATCGGCGTGGAGGAGGCGTACCGCGCGGCCGAGTCGCCGCTCCGCCTGTTCATGTACCGGCAGATGGCGGCCGATCCCGAGAACATCCGGCTCTTCATGGCCATGCGCGGCCTGCCGAAGCCGGAGACCCTGGCGGACGTGCCCACCTGGGTGCTGATACCCGCCTTCATCCTCAACGAGCTCACCGTCGCGTTCAAGATAGGCATCTACCTCTACATTCCCTTCATCGTGATCGACATGGTGGTGGCGTCCATCCTCATGTCGATGGGCATGATCATGCTGCCGCCGGTCATGATCTCGACGCCGTTCAAGCTCATCCTCTTCGTGCTGGTGGACGGCTGGACCCTGCTCACCGAGCAGATCGTGAAGTCCTTCCTGTGAGGGTAGCCGCGTGAGCATGGGCGAAGCCGTCGACCTCCTCCGCTCGGGGATACTCCAGGTGGTCATCCTGGCCACGCCGGTCCTGCTGGTGGCCATGGTGGTGGGCCTCATCGTGTCCATCCTGCAGGCCACCACCTCCATCCAGGAGCAGACGCTGACCTTCGTGCCCAAGATCGCGGCGATCCTCCTCATGCTGGCCCTGCTCGGCGGCTGGATGTTCGCGAGCCTCGGCCAGTACACGCGGGACCTCTTCGAAATGATCCCGAGCCTGGCCCGGTAGGAGCGCGCGGTGCTGTACGAGATCGCGAAGCAGGCGGACGTCTTCTTCCTCATTTTCGCCCGCGTGTTCGCGCTCGTTGAAACCGCGCCGCTCCTTTCGGGGGACGGCGCCCCTCAGGCGGCCAAAGCCGGGTTCGCGGCCTTCGTGTCGGCCACGATCTTCCCCTGGGTCCACGCGGCGGGGTATCCGATTCCCGCGAGCGCGCTCGGCTACGTCATGCTGGTCGCGGGCGAGGCCCTGATCGGCATCGCCCTCGGCTTCTTCCTGACCGCCGTGTTCACCGCCTTCACCACAGCCGGCCAGTTCTTCAGCCTCCAGATGGGCTTCGGCGCCAGCGAGGTCTACGACCCGCTCGCCCAGATCGAGATCCCCCTCATGGGGCAGTTCCTCAACCTGATCGCCATGCTGGTCTTCATCATGAACGACGGGTTCCGGCGCCTTTTCCTGATGGGCGTGTGGAGGAGCTTCGAGAGCATCCGCGCGGTGGACCTCGTCGCGCGCCGCGAGCTCTGGTTCGACTACGCGCTCCGCGCCATCGGCGCCATGTTCGCCAACGCCCTCGTGCTGGCCATGCCCATACTCGGCGTGCTCATGATGGTCTCGGTGGGCATGGGACTGCTCTCGAAGGCCGCCCCGCAGATGAACCTGCTCACCGAGGGCTTCCCGATCGCCATCACGACGGCCTTCCTGCTGCTCTTCTCGAGCCTGCCCTTCCTCGTCGAAGCTTTCTCCGCCATCATCGACGCGGGCTTCGCCGACATGGCCCGCCTCATCGGAGGCGGCACATGATCAATGAAACAAGAAGACCACAGATGAGGTCGCCTGCGCGAAGCGCGGGCACTGAATCCTTCCACTCCGAAAGCGACGCGAAGCGGCGCAGACACGGAGACACGGAGAAGAAGAGGGATGACGCGGGAATTGAAGTATTGGGAATCCATTTCTTCGATTCCTCTCCATCCTTCCCTCTGTGCCTCCGTGACTCTGTGGTAAGTTTTCCGTCTATCGACTTACAGTGGTTTGTCGCAAACGGCGTGAATGGCGGTGCGGCGCAGCCCCGTTCAGTAGCGGCAGTCGATCTACAGTGGTTTGCGGCGGAGGACGAGGGGAGGACGGAGGATCCGTCCGAGTACAAGCTCCGCAAGGCGCGCGAGGAAGGGCGCGTCGCGAAGAGCCAGGACCTGGTCTCGGCCGTGGTGCTGCTCTTCGGCGCGGTGACGCTCGCGATCGCGGGACCCGCCATCGTGACGGGGCTCATCGACGCGATGCTCTGGTACTTCTCGCGCGCCGCGAGCGCGGACATCACCAAGGAAGGCGGGGCGGCTTTCGCGGTCTTCGCCTCGAAGCTGGCCTCGCTCGCGCTGCCGGTGGCGGCCGTGGCCATGGTCGCGGGCGTGGCGGGGAACATCGCGCAGACCGGATTCCTGTTCACCACGAAACCCCTGACGCCGGACTTCAAGAAGATCGTGCCGCGCCTCGGCCAGTACCTCTCGAAGACCGTGTTCTCGATGGACGGCATGTACCGCTTCGCGATGTCGCTCGTGAAGATCGCCGTCATCGCGCTGACCGCGTGGATCGTGGTCTCCGCGGAGGTGCCGGGCTTCGGGAAGGCGGCCGAGGTGCCGCTGCTCGTCACCGCGAGCCGGCTCGGCTCGCTCGCGCTGCGCCTCGTCATCACCGCCGCGGTGGTGCTGCTCCTGCTCGCCATTCCCGACGTCCTGTTCCAGCGCAGGCAGTTCAAGGAACAGATGAAGATGACGCGCGAGGAGGTGAAGGAGGAGCGCAAGATGCACGAGGGCGACCCGCTCGTCAAAGGGCGCCTCAAGCAGCGGATGCGCGAGCTCCTTTCCCGCAACATGGCGGCCAACGTGCCCAAGGCCGATGTCGTCATAACCAACCCGACCCATTACGCCATCGCCCTCGAGTGGAACCGGGAGCGCATGGCCGCGCCCGTCGTCACCGCGAAGGGCCGCGACGAGATAGCCCAGAGGATCAAGGCGATAGCGAAGGAGCATGGCGTGCCGACGGTGGAAAACCGCCCGCTCGCCCGCGCGCTCTACGCGGAAGTCGAGATCGGCGACTCCATCCCCGAGAAATACTACCAGGCCATGGCGGCCGTGCTGGCGCACGTGTACGCGATGGACGGCCGCGCGCGCGACTACGCCGCGGCGGCGACGGAGGCATGAGATGACGAGCACGTACGCGGAGGCCGCCCGTGTCTGACGCCCGGCGAACGCTCGCGGAGGCCTTCGGCTCGAACCGCTCCGACTACGCCGTGGCTATCGGCGCGGTGTCGGTCATCCTCATGATCATCCTGCCGGTGTCGGGCGTCATGCTGGACGTCCTGCTGGCCATCAACCTGACCATCTCGCTGCTGATCCTCCTCATCGTGCTCTACACGCGGAAGGCCATCGAGTTCTCGATCTTCCCGACCATGCTGCTCGTGACGACCATCTTCGGGCTCGCGCTCAACATCTCGTCGACGCGGCTCATCCTCTCGAAGGGCGCCGATTTCGACGGCCGCCTGATCCGGGCCTTCTCCACCTTCGTGGTGGGCACGGGCGGCACCGAGGGCGTGGTCATCGGCTTCGTGATCTTCGTGGTCATCATTGCGGTGCAGGCCATCGTCATCACCAAGGGCGCGACGCGCATCTCCGAGGTGGCGGCCCGCTTCACGCTGGACGGCCTGCCAGGCAAGCAGATGGCCATCGAGGCGGAGTACAACTCGGGCGCCATCACCGAGGAGGAGGCCCGCAAGCGCCGCGGCGAGATCCGAAAGGAGGCCGACTTTTACGGGGCCATGGATGGAGCCTCGAAGTTCGTACAGGGCGACGTAAAGGTCGGCATCGTCATCATCATCATCAATATCATCGGCGGCTTCATCATCGGCATGGTGCTCCACGGCGAGAGCTTCCAGCTGGCGCTCGGCACCTACTCGACCCTGACCATCGGCGACGGACTCGTCTCGCAGCTGCCGGCCCTGCTCGTGTCCACGGCCACCGGCATCATCGTCACGCGCGCCAACGCCCAGGGTACCTTCGGCTCCGAGGTCAGCGCGCAGTTCACCCAGAACGCGCGGATCTACTGGGTCGGCGCCGCGGTGCTCGGGCTCATGGCCTTCATCCCAGGCTTTCCCTGGTACGTGCTCCTTCCCATGGCCGTCGCGCTCGGCGTCCTGGCCTGGCGCCTGACCCGCAAGAAGATGGCCGAGGGCGAGCTCGCCAAGGCGAAGGCCGCCGGGGCAGGGAAGAAGGGCGCGGCTAGCGAGGAGCTTTCGCCCGTGGTGCCGCTCGACCCCATAAGCCTCGAGCTCGGCTACGGCCTCATACCCCTCGTGGACCGCGACAAGGGCGCGGAGCTGCTGGAGCGGGTGACGCGCATCCGCAAGGAAAGCGCCCTCGACATGGGCCTCGTGGTGCCGCGCATCCGCATCATCGACAACATGCGGCTCGAGCCCTCGGAATACTGCTTCAAGATCAAGGGCGTCGAGGTAGGCCGCGGGGTCATCCGCATGGGTTCGTACCTGGCCATCAACCCGGGCAACGCGAGCGAGGACCTGAGCGGCGAACGCACCAAGGACCCGGCCTTCGGCCTTTCCGCGCTCTGGATCGGCGAGGAGCAGCGGGACCGCGCCGAGCGTTCCGGCTACACCGTGGTCGACGCCCCGAGCATCATCGCGACGCACCTGACCGAGATCATCAAGCGCCGCGCCTCCGAGATACTCGGCCGCCAGGAGACCCAGGGCATCCTCGAGGCGCTCCGCAAGGACTACCCGGCGGTGGTCGAGGACGCGCAGAAGCATCTGGGCCTCGGCGAGATCCAGAAGGTGCTGCAGGGGCTGCTGCGCGAGCAGGTGTCCATCCGCAACATGGTGGCCATCCTCGAGGCGGTCGCGGACTTCGCGGGCATCACCAAGGACCCCGGCTTCCTGGTGGAGAAGTCGCGCCAGGCGCTCGGCAGGCAGATATGCCTCCAGTACGCGGACCAGGACCGGGTGCTGCGCGCGCTCACCGTCGAGCCCGCGCTCGAACAGAAGATCATCGACTCGCGGGTGGACGGCCCCGCGGGCTCGTTCGCGGCGCTCGAGCCCGCGACGCAACGCGCGTGGATCAAGGCGCTCGCGCGGGCGGTGCAGGCGGTGCAGCAGCAGGGAAGGCTGCCGATAGTGCTCTGCAGCGAGGCCGCCCGCGCCCTCGTCAAGTCGAGCACGGAGCGAGAGATTCCCGACCTGGTGGTGCTGTCCGTGCCCGAGATAGCCAGCGACGTGAACGTGGAAGCGATCGGCGAGATCAGGCTGGAACAATGAGCATGAAAGGGCCGCGAAGCGGCGACGGAAGGCGATAGCATGGAATATTTCACCGAAACCGGTTCGACGCACCGGGAGGCCATCGAGAAGGTGCGCGCCCGCTGGGGCGACGCCGCCCAGATACTCACCCAACGCTCCGTCCGGCAGGGCGGGGTGTTCGGGCTCTTCGCCCGCGAGGCGATCGAGGTCACCGGCTACGTCCGCCAGGTCGAGGCGAAGGAGGCGGCGAACAAGGCGCTCGACCTCGCGGCGGAAAAGCGCAAGCTGCTCGAGACCATCGAGCGCGACCGCGCGCTCGAGCGGGTGCTCGAGGAGGTCCGTTCGATCAAGGAGAGCATGGTTCCAGCCGCGCGGCCCGAGGCCCGCGACGAGGAGCATCCGACCCTGGCCCGCGTCCGCGAGCTCCTCGAGCTCAACGACTTCTCCGAGCGCTACCGCGAGGAGCTGCTCGAGCGCGCTCGTTCGACCTTCCCGCTCAGGGACCTGGACGACGAGCGCGCGGTGGAGGATGCCGTCATCGAGTGGATCGGCGACGACATCGTGCTGGCCGCCGAGCCCGAGGCGCGCGCGCCCCGGGTGCTCGTGCTGGTGGGACCCACGGGCGTGGGGAAGACCACGACCATCGCCAAACTGGCCGCCGTCTCGGCCATCGGCATCGGCGGCCAGAAGCCCCTCGACACGCGGATGATCACCATCGACAACTACCGCATCGGGGCGCGCCAGCAGATCGAGACCTACGGCAGCATCATGGGCGTGCCGGTGTCGAGCGTGGAGACCGCCGACGACCTCCGCAAGACCATCGCCATGTACCGCGAGGCGGAGCTCGTCCTGGTCGACACGATCGGCAAGAGCCCGCGCGACTCGGTGAAGCTGGCCGAGATGCGCGAGATCCTGGCCGCCTGCGGCCCGGGCGCCGAGGTGCACCTGGCCGTCGCGGCCACGACGAAGACTCGCGACATGCTCGAGATCATGCGGCAGTTCGAGCCCTTCGGCTACGGCGCCGTCGTCGTGACCAAGCTGGACGAGACTGACCGCGTGGGCAACGTGCTCTCGGCCTTGCGCGAGCGCGGCAAGCCCGTCTCGTGGCTCGCGGACGGACAGCGGGTCCCGCAGGACATAGCGCGGGCCTCGGTCGAGCGATTTCTCATCAATCTCGAAGGTTTCGCCCCGAACAGGCCGAAAATCGAAGAGCGGTACGCCGCGAGAGAGAACCGGGACTGGAGACCATAGCCATGGAAGACCAGGCGCAGAAGCTCAGGGAACTCGTCAAGTCGAAGCCGTCCGCCGCCCCGACGCAGAAGAAGACGCGGATCATCACCGTCGCGAGCGGAAAGGGCGGAGTCGGCAAGACCAACCTCTCCGTGAACCTCGCGCTGGCCTACGCCCAGCAGGGGAAGCGCGTCATCGTGATGGACGCGGACCTGGGGCTCGCGAACGTAAACATCATGCTCAACATGATACCGCGCTTCAACCTCTACCACGTCATCCGCAAGCAGAAGACGATGCGCGAGATCATCCTCGACACGGAATACGGCATCCAGATCGTCGCGGGAGCCTCGGGCTTCTCGAAGATCGCGAACCTCTCCGACGAGGAGCGGCAGAACTTCGTCTCGGAGCTCTACACGCTCTCGAGCGCGGACATCATCATCATCGACACGAGCGCGGGCGTGTCGGCGAACGTGCTCGACTTCATCGCGGCGGCCGACGACGCCATCATCGTGACGACGCCGGAGCCGACCGCGATCACCGACGCGTACGGCATCATCAAGATCATCGCCACCGAGATCGAGAACCTCAACATCGGTCTCAAGCTGGTGGTGAACCGCGTCAAGTCCGTGGTCGACGGCCGCAAGGTCGCCGAGCGGCTCATCAACATCTCGGGGCAGTTCCTCAACCTCAAGGTCGAGTACCTCGGCTGCATCTACGACGACCCGATAGTCGGGCAGTCGGTGCTCAGGCAGAAGCCTTTCATGGCCGTCGACCCCAAGTCCAAGGCCTCGATCTCCGTGCACCACCTCGTCAGCCGCATCGAGAAAACCGACTTCGCGGACGACAAGGGCATCGGCCGCTTCGTGCGCAAACTCTTCGGCAAGGACTGAGTCCGGAGCCGTCCCGCGCCCCGGCGGAAGGGGCGAGCTTGACGCGGCTCCGGATTTCGCCATACTGTAGCGGGATATGGGAGGGATGGCGATGGCGGAACTGGACGGGCGCTTTCCCGCCTGGGCGGGAGCCGGCGCGTTCGCGCTGTCCGCCCTGACGGGTGTCGTCGCGCGCGTTCCCTTCGGGGCGCTCGTGCTGCGAGCCCTCGCGTCCGCCCTCCTTTTGGCCGCCGTCGCGGTCGGATCCTTCTTCCTGGCCCGTCGCTTCCTTCCCGAGCTCTTCGAGCCGGGAGAGGGCGAAGCCGCCCCGGTCCGCGAAAGCGCCCGCGTCGACATCGTCGTCGGCGAGGAGGCCGACGGGGATGAGGACGGCGTCGCGGGCATCGAAGCCGTCCACCGGGACTCCGGTCCCGGCGGCGTCCGGCCGGTCGAGGAACTCGAGGGCGAAGACCTCGACGGAGAGGCCGAGGAGCTTCGCGTGGAAACGCTCATTCCGGCCGACGCCGGGGCGCCGCCCGTGACGAGCGGTCCCGCCCGTCCCCCGGTCAGCTTCGACGACCTCGATGTCCTGCCGGACCTGGATGGCTTCTCTGATTCCTTCGCCTCTCCGACCCACGGGTCGGAAGAGGAAGCCGCGGCCATGGAGTCGGCCGCCGCCCCGCGCAGGTCGTCGGGACCGGTGGACGGAATGGACCCGGTGGCGATAGCGCAGGCAGTGCGCACGATACTGAAAAAGGACCGGAAAGGGTAAGCCGCCATGACGAACCCCCTGCTCGAGGCGCGGACGGAAGAGGAGCTCTGGACGGACTATCGCGGCTCGAAGAATCCGGCCATCCGCGAGGCCTTCATCCGCCAGTACGCCCCGCTCGTGAAGTATGTGGCCGGCAAGGTCGCCGCGAACATGCCGCATTCGGTCGAATTCGACGACCTCGTCGGGTTCGGCGTCTTCGGCCTGATCGACGCCATCGACAAGTTCGACCCGGACAAGAACGTCAAGTTCAAGACCTACGCCGTCACCCGCATCCGCGGGGCCATCTTCGACGAGCTGCGCAGCATCGACTGGGTGCCCCGCTCCGTCCGGCAGAAGACGCGCGAGATCGAGGAAGCCATCGTCGAGCTCGAGTCGCGGCTTTGCAGACCCGCGAGCGACTCCGAGATCGCGAGCTCGATGGGCGTCAGCGAGGACGAGTTCGCCCGCACCATGCTGAAGATCTCGAGCACCTCGGTGCTCTCGCTCAACGACGTCTGGTACTCCGGCGACGAGGCCGACAAGGTCTCCATCGGCGACAGCATCGAGAGCCCGACCAGCATGAACCCCGACTCGACGGTGGAACGCGACGAGATCAAGCGCGTCATCGTCCAGGCCATCCAGGAACTCCCCGACAAGGAGAAGAAGGTCCTCGTGCTCTACTACTACGAGGACCTGACCCTGAAGGAAATCGGCCAGGTGCTCGAGGTGACCGAGAGCCGCGTGAGCCAGCTTCATACCAAGGCCATACTCCGCCTGCGCGGCAAGTTGACCAACGTCCGGAAGGGGATCGCGTAGCGTGGCCGGCCGCGTCGGCATGGAGGGAGTCCGCGCCCTCATGGCGCGCTACCTCGAGGACGACCGCGACCGCCGTTCGGTGATCGTCGAGGCGCGCAGCATCGAGGAAGCCCTGCGCGACGCGGGCATTCAGCTGGAATTGCCCGTCAAGCGGCTCGAATTCGAGGTGCTCGACCGCGGTGTCGACGGCCCTCTCGGCCTCGGCGCGAAACCCTGGCGTATCCGGGCCTACGAGACCTCCGCGAAGCGCGAGGCGGAGGCGGAAGCCGCGGCCGAATCGGCGGGTGGGGTCGTCGAGGCCATCCCCGAGGAAGAGAAGGACCGCGACGGCGAGTGCTACGTCAGGCTCGGTTCCGACGGCGCCCTGCTCAAGGTGACTTCTCCGCGTGGCCGCGGCAGGCGCGTCAGCGATCGCGTCGCCTTCGACCGGATCCAGGCCCGGGCTGTTCGCGAGGTCAACGAGGAGCTGGTCAAGGACGTGGTCAAGCGGGCCGAGGGCGAGTATGTCCGGATCGGCGACTTCATCGCGAATCCCGCCAACGACGCTTTCCTTACCGTCGATGTCTACGATCAGGAGATGCGCGCCAGCGTCCTCCTGACGCAGCCCGGCCCCGGGGGCGCCGATCTTTCGAAGGACGCGATTCTCGCCTTCCTGCGCAACAACAAGGTCGTCTACGGCATCGATCCGGAGAAGGTGCAGGAGCTCGAGGACAAGCCGCGCTACCGCGAGCCGGTCGTCGTGGCCGAGGGCGACAAGCCCTACAACGGCAAGGACTCGACCGTAAAATTCAACTTCGAGACCGACCGGACCAAGCTCAACATGAAGGAGACCGCGGACGGCCGCGTCGACTTCAAGGAGCTCGGACTGATCCAGAACGTGGTCGCCGGCCAGCCGCTCGCGCGCAAGGTGCCGCCCGAGCCCGGGCGTCCGGGACGTACCGTCACCGGCAAGATGCTGCCCGCGCGCAACGGCAAGGACGTGCCCCTGCCGATCGGCAAGAACGTCCGCGTGGCCGACGACGGCCAGACCCTCCTCGCCGAGATCAACGGGCAGGTCACCTACCTGAACGGGAAGATCAACGTCGAGGAGATCTTCCTCGTGCCCGGCGACGTCAACCTCAAGACCGGCAACATAATGTTCCTCGGCACCGTCGTCGTCGCGGGCTCGGTCGAGGACGGCTTCCGCATCAAGGCCTCGGGCAACGTCGAGATCAAGGGCAACGTCGGCAAGGCGGACATCTACGCCGAGGGCGACGTCATCGTCCACCAGGGCGTGACCGGCAAGGGCGGCGGCTCGATCCGGGCCGGCAAGAGCGTCTGGGCCAAGTTCATCGAGAATGCCACCATCGAGGCGGGCGATTCGGTCATCGCCTCGGACGGGCTCGTGAATTCGCAGATCTCCGCGAACAAGCGCATCATCTGCCACGGCAAGCGCGCTTCGATCGTGGGCGGCCGGTACCGGGCCTGCGAGGAGATCAACGCCAAGACCCTCGGCAGCCCGGTCGGAGGCGCCGAGACCATAGTCGAGGTCGGCTACGATCCGCGGAGCAAGGAACGCATGGACCAGCTCGCCGGGCAGGCCAACCAGCTCCGGAAGCAGATCGACGAATTCGAGAAGAACATCCAGACTCTCGTCGCGCTCAAGAAGGCGAGGAAGACCCTTCCCGAGGACAAGGAGGCGGTGCTGCGCGACCATCTCGCCCGCCGCGAGGAGCTGGTCGCTGAGGTCCGGAACATAGTCCGGGAGACTGAGTCCATCCAGTCCTACCTGGCGAACCTGAAGGCCAAAGGGCGCATCTCCTCCTCCGGCAAGGTCTATCCCGGCGTCAAGATCGTCATCAAGGACATCCACGAGGAGATCAAGGTCGAGCAGAAGGGCCTGACCTTCTACCTCGACAACATGCTCATCCGCACCACCAAGTACGAGGAAGTGGACGAGGAGCTCTTGAAGCGGGGGCCGCCGGATGCCTATCAAGCCGATTGACCTCCAGACGCTGTTCAGCCAGCTCGAGCAGGTCGGACGCGAGCGCGCGGCCGGCAAGGACGGCAACGTGGGCCTCCTCCAGCAGTCGCTGCAGGGCATGGCCCAGCTCAAGAAGCGCGGGGAGGAAGCGAAGGCCATCCGCAAGCCGGAGGCCTCCGAGAACGGCGCGCCCGGCGTGAACGACCGCGAGGGAGGGACCCGCGACGAGCGGTCCGGATCGCCGCGGGAAAAGGAATCGGACGGGGCCGCCGACGAGCCTGCCCCGAACGTCATAACCGATCCGGAGCTCGGGTCGCGCGTAGACATCTCCGGATAGCCTGAATGACGACCCTCGCCGTGGTGATCGCCCTGAACGTGACCGGCTTGCTGGCCCTCTTCCTGTACGTACGCTCGCGGCTCCGCCGGGCGCTCGACGCGGAGGGCCTGCTCGCGGACCTGCGCCGCGAAGTGTCAGCCCTCGTCGCGGAACTGAACGCCGAGGCGGACCGCGACGTCACCCTCATCGAGGACCGTTCCGCCGAACTGCGCCGCCTGCTCGAGGACGTCGAGCGGCGCATGGCCGTCATGCGCCGCGAGTCGGCGACCCGCGCGGGCGAGCGCGCCGTGCTCGAACGGCTCGACCTCGCGCGCGCCGAAAGCCGGGCCAAGCCCGAGGCCGCCCCATCGAGCGAACCTCGCCGCTCCTGGGATCCGCTTCTCGCCCGCGGGGATGGCGGGGCGGAGGCGGACGCTGAGGGCCGATCGGCCAGGCCGAATCGCGGGCGCCCGGCGGCGGACGAGCGCAGCGGGGAAGCCGAACGCGGAAGCTCCGGCCCGCCGGTTCCGGCCATCGACCGGGAACCCCAGCGCGAAGCGCCCGCGGGCCCTTCGGAACTCCCCTTCGTGAGCTTCTCGAGCGCGCCGCTCAAGGGGCGGACCGACTTCCGCGAGGAAGCCATCTCGCTGTGGCGGAAGGGTTTTTCCAGCGACCTGATTGCGGCCCGGCTCGGTTCCACCATCGCCGAGGTCGACCTCGTGGTGGGACTCGAGGAGGAGCGCGGCGCGGAGGGAAAGCGGTGAGCGGCCGCGTCATCGGCATCGATTTCGGCACCACCAACGCCCTCTGCGCCTGGCTGGATGCGGGCCGGACGGTCATCATCCCGAACGAGCGCGGCGCCCGCTTCACCCCGAGCGTCGTCTCCTACGCCCCGGGGGGCGAGGTGCTGGTCGGCGAGTCGGCCAAGAACCGGGCCATCGCCGCGCCGGCGGACACGGTCCGCGCGGTCAAGCGCCTGCTCGGAACCCGGACCTCATTGCAGGTCGGCGGCCGCGCGCTGCGGCCCGAGGACGTGGCCGCGGAGCTCTTCGCCAAGTTGCGCTCCGACGCCGAGCGTTTCCTCGGCTTTCCGGTCGAAAGCGCCGTGGTCACGGTACCCGCGAGCTTCTCCGACGCGCAGCGGCGGTCCCTCCGCGAAGCGGCGGCGCTGGCCGGCCTGGACGCGCTCCGCCTGGTCAACGAACCCACGGCCGCCGCGCTGGCCAGGGCCTGGCTGGACCGCCAGAAGCCAGGCGCGGACACCCTCGTGCTCGTCTACGACTTCGGGGGAGGGACCTTCGACGTCACCGTCCTGCGTTCGCGCGGCTCCGCCTGCGAGGTGCTCGCGAGCGCGGGCGACGACCGGCTCGGTGGCCTCGACATCGACGCGGCCCTGTATGCCGAGGTCGCGGCGGCCTTCAGCCGCGACTACGGCCTCGACGCCGAAGGCGACCTCTTCCTGAGCCAGCAACTCTGGGACCTGGTGGAGCGGGCCAAGATCGAGCTCTCGAGCCGCGAATCGACCGAGATCGTCATGCCCTTCATGGGACCGGGCGGGGCGCTCTCGCACCCCTCGTTCACGGTGACGCGCCGCCGGCTCGAAGACCTGGCGCGCCCCTTCGTGGAGAGGACCGTGCATCTGACCGCAGAGGCGCTCCGTACGGCGAAGGTCGAGCCCGCCGAACTGGGAGCGCTCGTACTCTCGGGCGGTTCGAGCCGCATGCCCCTGGTCGGCGAACTGCTCGCGCATCTGGTCCGGAGGGCGCCAGAGTCGCGGGTGAATTTCGAGGAGATCGTCGCCTCGGGCGCCGCGGTCGAGGCAGCCATAGTCTCCGGAGACGCGGAGGGCTTCGCGGTCCGCGACGTCGCCTCGTTTTCCTACGGAGTCGAAATCGAGGGCGGCGCCTGCGCGGTCCTGGTGCAGCGGAACGAGAGCCTGCCGGCGCGTAAGCGCCGCGTCTTCACCACGATAGCGGACGGGCAGGACACCGTCGAGATCCACGTCATCCAGGGCGAAGGGAAGAAAGCCGGGGACAACCTCTCGCTCGGCCGCTTCCTGCTCGCGGGCGTGCGCAAGGCGCGCCGGGGCGAGCCTCGCATCCTCGTGGAGTTCGCCATCGACGAGAGCGACCTCCTGCGCGTGCGCGCCAAGGATCTGGACACAGGCGCGGAGCAGCGCGTCGTGGTCTCGGGATCCGGTTCGGACGACGCGGCCAAGCTGGCCCTGCTCGCCACGCGGGTTGCGGAGCTGTCCGCCCGCACGGTACTCGAATCCGGCCTGGCCGACGAGCTCGAGGAGGCAGTAGCCGCCGCCCGCAAGGCCGTCTCGGAAGGCGACGCCGCTTCCCGAGCCGAGGCGCGGGCGGTGCTCGAGGCTCTTGCCGGCGAGCTGTTCGCCGCCCGGGACGACGGGGTTTCGCGAAGGACCGGTCTCGGCGTGGCCGGAGGCGCGCGGTGAAGCCCGAGAGCGAACCCTGGGCCACCCTGGGGCTCGAGCCCGGCGCGCCATCGGTCGACATCCGGACCGCCTACCGCCAGCTCGCCAAGCGCCTCCATCCGGACGCCTCGAAGGATCCCCGAACGGCGGGGCGTTTCGACAGGGTGGTCAAGGCCTACAAGACGCTGACAGTCCGCCCGGGCCTTCCTTCGGGCCGCGCGCCGCGACCGGAGGCCGCGAAGGCGGACGGGGAAGGCGGAACCGGCGGCGCTCCCGACATTTTCGCGCTCGGAGGAGTGCTTGCCACGTCGAAGGACCCGGGCGAACGGGCGCGGGCGGCGACCATGCTCGGGCTCTCGGGAAGGCGCAGCGCGTGGCTCTTCCTCCGCAGGGCTCTTTTCGACCGTGACGAACGGGTACAGGCGGCCGCCGTGCGCTCTGTCGCCGTACTGGGCCTCAGGCAGGCCGGTCCCGAGCTCGCAAGCCTCTACGCGCGCGCCCCGTCCTCGCTTCGCGCGCAGATCCGGCTGGTCGCGAAGGGCACCGCCGAACCGGTCTTCGCCGAGGCGCTCCGCGTCGCTCGAACCGAAGGCGACGGCGTCGAGCGGCTCGAGGCCGCGGCCATCCTGGCCTCGCTCGGCACCTGAGGGCTCGCTTCGCACAGCTCCATCGCCACCGGCGCGATCAACTCGGTTCCGGAAGCCCGCGGCCGCCGGCGCGTTCAGGAGTCGGGCGCGTCCGGGAAGCCCGCCTCCATGGCGGCCTTGACTCGAAGGCCCGTCGGCGTCATGGCCAGGCCGCCTTCCGCGCTCTCCTTGAGTTGGGGACTCATCATGTCGCCGATGGCTTTCATCGCGGACACCACTTCGTCGAAAGGCACGGCGCTCCGGATGCCGGCCGAGTCGAGGGTCAGGGCGACCAGGGCGTTGCCCGCCAGGAAGGCGTTGCGCTTGACGCAGGGCACCTCCACGAGACCCGCCACCGGGTCGCAGGCCAGTCCGAGGGAGTTCTTGAGCGAGAGGGCGGCTGCGTTGAACGCGCGCCCGGCGTCGCCGGAGGCGAGCCAGGCGAGCGCGCCTGAGCCCATGGCGGCCGCGGCGCCGCACTCCGCCTGGCAGCCGCCCGCCGCGCCGGAGAGAGTGGCCCGGGCGGCGATGACGGCGCCGATGGCACCCGCGACGGCGACCGCGTCCTGGAGCCTCGGGCTCGAGGCGGAGAGCTCGCCCTCGCGCTCGTCGCGCCAGGCCCACAGGAGTCCCGGCACGATTCCGCTCGAACCGGCGGTCGGGAAGGCCACGATGCGGCCACCGCAGGCGGAGACCTCGTTGATGGCGACCGCGTAGGCCAGGGCCCGGTTCCAGAGCTCGTCGCGCACGGGCGGATTTACCTGGGCGTGCAGTTTAGCGGCCGCGCCTTCGGTGAGCCCGGAGACGGAGCGCTGCGGCTCCTTGAAGCCGCGCGCCAGGGCGGTGCGCGTGATGGAGAGCCGCCGCGCGATCTCGTCCCGCACGGCCGCTTCGTCGCGGCCCGTCAGGAACGCTTCGCGGGCGATCATCCATCCGGGCAGGTCGCGGCCAGCCTCCGCGACGAGCTCGAGCAGTTCGGCTTCTGACGTGAACGAGGTACGCATGCGTTCTTCCTTGCTTTCAGGACACTACGGAGGGCAGGTGGACGGCGGCGAGCACCTCGGGAAGGGCCCGGATGGCCGCGAGGGCCGCGCCCGGCGGCACGCCGTCCACCTCGACGACGAGCAGGGCCTCGTCGCCCTTCTGGTTGCGGCGGCTCGCGGCGGTGGCGATGTTGACGCCGGCTTCCGCGAGGACGCCGGTCACCCCGGCGATCACGCCGGGACGGTCGCGGTGGCGCACGAGCACCGCGTCGAGCTCGCCCGAGATGCTCGCGGGAAAGCCGTTGACGTTCTCGACGCGCACGGCTCCGCCGCCGATGGAGCAGCCGGTGATGGAGAGCTTCCGCCCGCCGCCTTCGAGTTCGACGCGCAGGGTATTCGGATGGACCCCCGCGACGACCGAGCGGTCTTCCACGAATTCCACGACGAGGCCCTCGCGAGCGGCGAGCTCGCGCGCGAAGGAGAGCCGCTCGTCCTCGGGGTGGAAGCCGAGGAGCCCGGCGAGCGCCGCCTTGTCCGAGCCGTGCCCCCGCCAGGTGGCCGCGAGCGAGCCGTGGAAGGTGACGCGCGCCTTCCCGGGCCGCTCGCCGAAGGCCTTGCGCGCGAGGAAGCAGATGCGCGCGACGCCGGCGGTATGCGAGCTGGAGGGGCCGATCATCACCGGGCCGATGACGTCGAACAGGGCGGGGGCGCTCACTTCGTCGCCTCGAGCCCATAGTCCTCGAGCTTCTGGTAGAGGGTCTTGCGGCCGATACCGAGGATCTCCGCGGTGCGGCTCTTGTTGCCGCCCTGGGCGGCGAGGGTCTCGCGGATCATCACCTTCTCGGCCTCGGCCATGCTCGAGCCCGAGGGAATGCGGATGACGTCGACGCCGCCGGCCTCGCCGACCGAAGGCGGCAGGTCGTCGAGGGCGACAAGGGAGCCCTTTGCCATCACCACGGCGCTCTCGACGCAGTTCCGGAGCTCGCGCACGTTGCCGGGCCAGCGGTAGGCATAGAGGGCAGCGCGGGCCTTCGGATCGAAGCCCTCGATGGCCTTGCCGTTCTCGTCGGCGAATTCCCGGAGGAAGGCGCTGGCGAGCAGGGGAATGTCGTCCTTCCGCTCCCGCAGGGGCGGTACGTGGATGGCCACCACGTTGAGGCGGTAGAAAAGATCCTCGCGGAAATTTCCCTTTTCGATTTCGGCCTTGAGGTCGCGGTTGGTGGCGGCCACGACGCGCACATCCACCTCGACCGTGTCCTCGCCGCCCACCCGCTCGAATTTGCGCTCCTGCAGGGCGCGGAGGATCTTGATCTGCACGTTCTGGTTGATCTCGCCGATCTCGTCGAGGAAGAGGGTGCCCTCATGCGCCAGCTCGAAGCGGCCGCGCTTGCGGCCCGCGGCGCCCGTGAAGGCGCCCTTTTCGTGGCCGAAAAGCTCGCTCTCGAGCAGGCTCTCGGCCAGGGCGGCGCAGTGCACCTTGACGAGGGCCTTGTCGCGGCGCGGCGAAAGGTTGTGCAGGGCGTCCGCGACCAGCTCCTTGCCGACGCCGGACTCGCCGGTGATGAGCACGCTGGCCCGGGTCGGCGCCACGCGGCGCACCACGTCGAAGATGCGCTTCATTTCGGCGCTCTTCCCCACGATGCTCGAGATGCGCTTCTGGCTCTCCACCTCGGCGCGGAGCTCGAGGTTCTGCCGTACGAGCTCGCGCGAGGCGAGGGCGCGCCTGGCGAGCAGCGAGAGATGGTCAAGGTTGACGGGCTTGGTGACGAAGTCGAAGGCGCCAGAGCGCATGGCGTCGACCGCGTCCTCGATGGTTCCGTGTCCGGTGAGCACGATGACCGGCACGCCGGGCCGCCGGGCGGTGAGCGCCTTGAGGAGCTCCGAGCCGGACTTGCCCGGCATGCGCAGGTCTGTGACCACGAGGTCGACGTCGTCGGAGGAGGCGAGGCGCAGCCCTTCCTCGCCATCGGCGGCAGTGAGCGCCTCGTAGCCGTCCAGCCTGAAGGCTTCGGCCAGCCCTTCGCGTATGTTGCGCTCGTCGTCGACGACGAGGACGGTGAAGTTCAAGCTCATTCCCTCCCTTCGGCTTCGGCGCGGAGCTCGGCGTCGTATTCGAGCAGGCGGCGCTCGGTGCGCGGCAGCGGGAAGGCGAGCGTGAACACCGTCCCCTGGCCCGGCTTC
Source organism: Spirochaetota bacterium (assembly GCA_022703215.1). Taxonomy (GTDB): domain Bacteria; phylum Spirochaetota; class Spirochaetia; order Treponematales; family UBA12059; genus JAFGNN01. The sequence continues at coordinate 17,960 of JAKLEE010000026.1, forward strand.
GAGCGCACCTGGATGTCGCCGCCGTGCTCCTTCATGATCTTGTAGGTGATGGTGAGCCCGAGGCCCGTGCCGTCGGACTTGGTGGTGTAGTAGGGCTCGAAGATCTTGCCGAGCTTTTCCTCGGCGATGCCGGAGCCCGTGTCGGAGACCTCGAGCGCCACGGCCTCGTCGCTCCGGGCCGTGGCGAAGCGGAGGACGCCGCCCCCCGGCATGGCGGCGAGGGCGTTCTTCGCCAGGTTGAGGATGGCCTGGCGGACGTAGCGGCGGTCGATGCGGACCCGGGGCAGGGACAGCGAGAGCGAGAGCTCCAGCCGCACGCCCGCGCCCTCGGCCTCGGGTCGCACGAGCTCGGCGGCTTCCCTGACCACTTTGTCGAGGTCGTCCTCTTCGGGCGCGACGTCCATGGGGCGCACGGCGAAGAGGAAGTCGAGCACGATGCGGTTGAGCCGGTCGAGTTCCTCCTCGACCACGCCCAGGTGTCGCGTCACCTTGCCGTCGACCTCGCAGCCGTGGCTGGCCGCCTCGGCCGCGAGCGCCTTACGGGCCAGCTGCAGGTGGATGCCGACGGCGCCGAGGGGATTCTTGATCTCGTGAGCTACGCCGGCGGCCAGGGTGGTCAGCGAGGCGAGGGACTCGGCGCGCCTGAGGCGGGCTTCCTCGCGCTTCTTCTCGGTGACGTCCTCCACGTGGACCAGGGTGCCCTGGACGCTCCGCTCCCGCACGAGGGGGGTGACCGAGACCGACACGATGCGGGAAGCGCCCTTGGCGTCCACGGCGAAGACTCGGTCGAGCTCCTTGCCGTCCGACCTGAGCACTTCCTCGAGGAAGTCCGCCAGGTCGTCGTCGGTGACGCTCTCCCAGAGCGGGCGGTCGAAGGCGCCTTCCATGGCGAGGGGGAGGAGGCGCTCGGCGGCCTTGTTGAAGAGGAGGGGCACGTCGTCCGGGTCGCAGACCACGATGCCGTCCAGGGTGGATTCGAGCACCGCCTCGAGCAGCGAGTTCTCCGAGGCCACCGACACGAGGAGGTCGCGCAGCTGTCCCGCGTCCATGCGCCAGGCTTTCGCCAGCGCGCGCTCGAGGAAGCGTCGCACCTCAGGCCCTCCGCGCCGCCGCGACGAGGCGTTCGGCCAGCGCTTGCGGCGAAAGGTTGAAGGTGCCGTGGTCCCGCCGGGCCTCCGCCACGAGCGCGTTCCAGCGCGTCGCCAGCGCGATGGTCTCCGGACCGCTCCGGCCGTCCCGCGCGAGCTCCCGCAGCACGCGCGCGAAGGCCTTGAGGAAGCCTTCGAAGCCGGCCGAGGCGGCGTCCTCGTCCTTCCCGAAATCGCCCGAGGCTTCGCGGATGGCCTCGAGCGCGGCTGCCGGGTCCGGATCCGAGGCGGCGGCGAGCTCGGCGAGCGGAGCCTCGAGGCTTTCCCGGTCGGCGCGAACGGCAAGCAGGGCTCCCACGAGAGCGCGCGTCAGATCGAGCAGGGGGTTGGCGCCGCCGGGAGCCCGCGAGGCAAGGAAGGCGTCGAGGCTTTCCGGCAGCGGCGGAAGGACGCGGAACACCCGCTCGAGCACGAGGCGCGAGGCCTCGGCGTCGCGGGGGCGGAAACGGTAGGTCCGCGAGCGCGAGAGGATGGTGGCGATCATCGCGCCGCGCCGCTCGGCGCAGAGCACGAAACGCACGCGCGAAGGCGGCTCCTCGAGCGCCTTGAGCAGGGCGTTGCGCGCGCCGTCGAGCATGCGGTCCGCGTTCTCGATTACGACCGTCTTGGCCAGCCCGGAGGGGGCGATGCGCATCCAGCGCTCGAGCGCGCGGATCTGCCAGATCGGCACCGCGTCGGGCACCAGGGCTTCGAGCTTCTGCGCAAGGGGCAGCGCCTTCTCTACGAGCCCGGCGGCGCGCGCCGCGTCCAGGTCCGCGCGGGGCTCCGCCTCGTCGACGAGGGCGTCGAGGTCCTGAA
>JAKLEE010000260.1 GCA_022703215.1 Spirochaetota bacterium
GTCGGGATAGGTTTCCGACTCGACGGTCGCCTCTTCGAACAGGACGTCCAGCCGGGGGCAATCCACCTGGTAGTTCAACCAGCCCGGAACCTGGCCCAGACCGCGCGCGCCGGGCGCGGCCTCGACCTCCTCGAGCCCGAGGCCGTCCGTGTCCTGCCGGTATCCGTCGAGGCTGACACGCTCGTACGGCTCGCCGTCCAGCCAGAGGCGGCCGGTCTCGTAGCGGAGCACCAGATGGTCGAGGGGCGGCTCGGGCAGAGATTCGCCGTCCTTCTCGGCGATCGCGAGGTACACGGCGACGTGCTCCGGCGCTCCGCCCCCGTCCTCGGGCAGGGCGCGCCAGAATCCGTGCATGCCGGGCAGTCGTCCCTGCAGTCCGAACCGTTCGACGAGCGGATCGAAGGCCCAGGCCGCGCCGTCCGGCGACAGTTTCACCGTGGGGAAGCGCGCTCCGTCCCGATACCACGTGCCCACGATCGCCGCCTCGATCGGAGGCCGCCGTTCCGGATGAAACGCGGCGGTCAGAAGCTCCCCAATGCGGGGCGCCGGGGTGAGCGCGCGGAGCCAGGTTTCGTCGTCGACGGTCACCGCGCCGTCGGCGATGAACCGTTCCAGCCACTCCACGAAGAGCTCCACGTGCAGACGGCCCCACGCGTACTCGAGCACCTTGAGCGCGGCCATGTGCCCGGCGCCCTTCTCGTACTCCTCGATCGCGGCGGACAGCTTCATGTCGACGCCCCGGTCGTCCTCGCGTCCGCACGCGGCCAGCGCGATGGCCAACGTCGCCGTCGTCGCCGCCGCAGCGAGCCCTCCACCTCGGCTTCCGGTTCCTGTCCATGACGTCCTCCGGTCTCGGAACTCCACGGCGGATTCCGGAGCCGCGGGCTCGCGGAGTATACCTCATTTCTCCGTCGACGCTGCTCTTCCGGTCCCGGCTCTGTCCCCGTCCACCTTCCAGCCCCCGTCTCCGTCACCGGTCGCCCTCCGGCCCATCGGCTCTGTCCCTGGCGGGCTTCGTCTCCGGTCGCTCGCCCTTCCTCCCCTTGCCCGCCCCGCCCCGAATCGCTATGGTTGAGTGTATGCCACCGATGGCACCATCAGGCATCGGAAGCCGTCGGACCCGCCCCTGGTCGTCCGGCGGCGATGAACGCAGGAGAGCGCCATGCCAACCATACATGACATCGCGCGCGAATCCGGAGTCTCCGCGCGCACCGTTTCGCGGGTACTCAACGGCTCCGACGCCGTCGAGACCGGGACGCGCGAGCGCGTGCTCGCGGTCATGGCGCGACTCGACTACCGGCCCGACCCCGGCGCCCGCTCGCTCAAGACCAAGCGCCGCCGCGTCGTCGCCTTCGTGGTGAACGCGGTCGCCAGCGACACCACCATGCGCCGCGTCGAGACCGTCGCGCGGCGCTTCGGACCCTTGGGCTACGCGGTCATGGTGGCCTGGGCCGACGGCCTCGACGCCGAGGAGCGCGAGATCCGCGAGCTTTCGATGCGCTCCGACGCCCTCGTGCTCTTTTCCAACCGCCCCGGCCCGCGCGCCGCCGCCCTCGACCGCCTGGCCGAGGAAGGCTTTCCCTTCCTCCTGGTCGATCCGCCGGGAAAGGTCGCCTACCCCGCGTTCTACATCGACCGCTCCGCGGGCTATCGCGCGGCCGCGGCCTCGCTGGCCGCCTCGGGCCGACGCCGCGTCGCCCTGCTCGTGGAGGACTTCCGCGCCGACGAGCGGATCGCGGGCTGGAAGCGCGGCCTCGAGGAATCCGGCCTCGTCCCCGATCCGGCCCTCGTGTTCCGCACGGGCAAGGGCTTCGAGGGCGGCCGGGACGCCGCGGAGGCCATCTTCGCCCGCGCCAGCGAGCGCCCCGACGCCCTGCTCTGCCACAACGACCGCATGGCCGCCGGGCTCCTGGCCGCCCTGCCGGGCTACGACATCCGCGTACCCCGCGACCTCGCCCTGGTCGGTTTCGACGACGAGCCTTGGGCGCCCTTCCTCGACCCGCCGCTTTCGAGCATCCGACAGGCGGGGCCGGACCTGGGCGAAGCCCTGTTCGAGGCCGTCAATGCCCGGCTCGCCGATGGCGCGCCCTTCGAATCGCGCACCTTCCTCACGGAGCCCGTCCCCCGCGCCTCGGCGCCGGCACCGGCTTCCGCCGAGCAATAGCCCGACTCCAAACCTGAGGAGACCCCCATGGCCAGACTCGAGATCATGCCCGCCGACCGCGCCGCCCACGACTTCCTCGCCCTCGGCGCCCTCGTCACCCGCCTCGACCCGGGCATCGTCCCCTTCGAGCGCGCGGACCGCTACGACCTGCACGTTTCGGGCGGCGAATACAACGTCGCCGCGAACCTCGCCTCCTGCTTCGGCCGGCGCGCCGCCATCGCGAGCGCCATGGTCGACTACCCCATCGGCCGCCGCGTCGAGAACGCGGTGCGCGCGGTGGGCGTCGACTCCTACTACAAACGCTTCGCGCACGACGGGGTGCGCGGCCCCAACATGGCCACCGTGTGGAGCGACCGCGGGCAAGGCGTGCGCGCGCCCGTGGTCTTCTATAACCGCGCCAACGAGGCCGCCGCCCTGCTCGCCCCAGGCGCCTTCGACTGGAAGGAGATTTTCGCCCGCGGCGTCCGCTGGTTCCATTCCGGCGGCATCTTCGCCGCCCTCTCGCCCACCACGCCCGCCCTGGTCATCGAGGCCATGAAGGCCGCCAAGGCCGCGGGCGCCGTCACCAGCTTCGACCTCAACTTCCGCGCCAAGCTCTGGGCCGCGGCCGGCGGAGAGGGCAAGGCCGTGGAAACCTTGCGCGAGATCGTCCGCCACGTCGACGTCCTGGTGGGCAACGAGGAAGACCTCCAGAAGGGCCTCGGCCTCAAGGGCCCCGAGGTCGGGCACAAGGGCTCCAAGCTCGACCCCGCCGCCTTCTTCGGCATGATGGAATCCGTCGCGCGCGACTTCCCCGGCGTCAAGGCCGTGGCCACCACCCTGCGCGAAGTCCACTCGACCAACCGCCACTCCTGGGGCGCCGTGCTCTGGATGGGCGGCGAATCCTGGACCAGCCCCACCGCCGAGCTCGACGTCTACGACCGCGTGGGCGGCGGCGACGGCTTCGCGGCCGGCCTCATTTACGGCCTCCTCTCCGGCCGCGCGCCCGAGGAAGCCCTCCGCCTCGGCTGGGCCCACGGCGCCCTCGTCACCACCTTCCCCGGCGATACCTCCATGGCCACGCTCGACCAGGTCGAAGCTTTCGCCAAGGGCGGTTCGGCCAGAATCCAGCGCTAAGAAGAAGATGGCCGCCGTTCCCCCTCCGGGAGGAACGGCGGAACCGGCGCCGGGGCCTCCAGCTCGCTTCGCCTACCCCGAGGCGGCGGGGGCGCCTTCGCCCTCCGGGGCGGCGGCTCGTCCGCGCGCCTTCTCCCGGCGCGTCCCCCGCGCTATCTTCTATTTTGTGCGGAACGGAATCGCGTATACGGCCGGGGTCCTC
>JAKLEE010000261.1 GCA_022703215.1 Spirochaetota bacterium
GCCTGACCCTCTCGGAGATCTCCGCGCTCTTCGAGATGGCGCGCGTGGACCGGACGGGCGCGACCGTGCGCGAAGGCCTGGCCGTCAAATATCGCCAGAAGCTGGACGAGGCACTCAAGCGCCGCGCACAGCTCGACGCCTACATCGAGGACCTGTCCTGGCACGTCGAGCAGGTCGAGCGGGCTAACGACTTCTTCGAGTGCCCGGGCGCCTCGTGCGCGGCCTGCCGCTGGTCGGAGCGCTGCGACGTCCGCCTCCTCGTCAAGCGGCCGGCCTCATGAGGACGCCGGCCTGGCTTTCGTTCGACGTCGGTACCTCGGCGGTCAAGGCGGCCTTGATCGGCGTCGACGGCGCGGCTCTCGCCGAAGCCCGCTCGCCGGTGGGGCTCTACCGCGGCGCGGACGAGCGCGAATACGAGTCAGAGCCCCGCGAGTGGCTCTCGGCGCTGGCCGCCGCTTCGAGGGCGGTCCAACGTGGAACTGGCCCGACCGAGATCCTGGCGCTCTCGGTGAGCGGCAACGGTCCTACCCTGGTGCCCTGCGACGCGGCGGGCGAACCCGTCGGCCGCGCCCTCTCCTGGCTTGACCGACGCGCGCGGGACGAAGCCCTTACTGTCGGCGCCCTCGCGGGCCTGCCCCTCGATCCTTCGTTCTACCTGCCGAAGGCGCTCTGGCTCCGCGAACGCGATCCGGAGCGCTTCGCCCGCATCGGCCGCTTCTTCGCCTGTCCCGAATGGGTCGCCTTCCGGCTTTCGGGCGTCGCCGAGTCGTGGCTGGCCGACCCCTACTACGAACGATACACCTGGGCGCTCGACTCGGCCGCCAGGCTCGGCTTCGACGCGGCCCTGTTCCCTCCCTACGCCCCGAGTTCCCGCGTCATGGGGAAGCTCCTTCCCGCGGCGGCCGCCGCACTCGGACTCCCCGAAGGCCTGCCGCTCGTCTCGTCCTTCCCCGACTTCCTCGCCAGCCTCGTGGGGTCGGGAGCGGTCAGGCCGGGAGTGGCCTGCGACCGTTCCGGCACCTCGGAAGCCCTCAACCTCTGCGCCGGGCGCCCCTTTCCCGACTTCACCCTGCTCAGCCTGCCGCACGCGGTGCCGGGGCTCTGGAACCTGTCCGGAGGCCTTTCCACGAGCGGCAAGGCGCTCGAGTGGTTCGCCGACTCAGCCGGTTACGGGGACGAGGGCGCGCCCGGCGTGATAGCCGAGGCGCGGCGGGCGAGGCCTGGCGCGGCGGGCCTGGTGTTCCTTCCCTACCTCGCCGGCGAACGCGCCCCGCTCTGGAATCGGGACCTCCGCGGAGCCTTTCTGGGCCTCGCCCAGGGCCACGGGCGAAAGGAGCTCGCGCGGGCGGTCGCCGAGTCGATCGCCTACGGCCTCAGGCTCAGCCACGAGCGCATGGCAGCGGCCGGCTTCCGGACCGAGGTCGCGAGGACGAGCGGCAGCGCTGCCCGTGACGACTTCATGAACGCCCTCAAGGCGGACGTGCTCGGCGTCCCCTTCGAACGCCCGGAGCTGGCGGACGCCGAACTGCTCGGCGGCGCCTGCGCCTGCGCGCTCGCCCTCGGCGAGGCTGACAGCCTGGCGGAGGCTTCCGACCGCATGGTGCGGGTCGTCGCGCGCTTCGAACCGGACGTTTCCCTGCGCCCGCGCTACGACGAGCTTTTCGGCGCGTACGCAGAGGCACTCGAAGCCATCGCGCCCGTCTCGGCCCGGCTCGCATCGAGCGCAGCCCGCTTCGAGGCGCAGGACCGCGCCGCCCCGGGCGACGGGAACCTGGCGCCGGACGGGAGCAACGCGTGAACCCCGCCCTGCTCAAAAGCGCCACGCTGGTGCTGATGATGTCGGCAGGCTTCCTCGCGTGGCGTCTCCGCGTCCTCACGACCGAGGCGGTCCGTGCCCTCTCCCGCTTCCTGGTGGACTTCACCCTGCCCGCCCTCATCATCGTGTCGATGCAGCGCCCCTTCAGCCCCGAGCTGCGCGACGAGGCCTTCCTGACCCTCGGCATCTCGAGCGCCGTGTACGCGGTCTCGATACCTGTGGCGCTGCTCCTGGCGCGGCTCCTCGGAGCCCCCCGGAGCTCGCGCGGCACCTATGCCTTCGCTGCCTCCTTCTCGAACGTCGCCTTCATGGGCTTCCCCGTCATGGAGGCGCTTTTCGGGCGCGAATCCCTGTTCGCCGTCTCGGTCAACAACATCCCCTTCCAGGTGCTGGCCTTCTCCGCGGGCATCGTCATGATCGCCTCGGGCCACGGCCCGGCCCGATCCGGCGCGGAGCCGGGCGTGGAGCCGAGCTCGGGAAGCGGGGCGGGCACAGCCACCCGCGGCACCGCCGCGGCGCCGCGGCTCACGCTCCGCAGCCTCGTCAATCCGGCCATCGTCGCCACGCTGGTGGGCTTCGGCTTCTTCCTCTTCTCGGTGCGGGTCGGCGAACCCCTCTACGGAGCCCTCGAGGCGCTCGGTTCCGTCACCACGCCGCTTTCCATGGTCCTGATCGGCGCCATGCTCGCCCGCGCGAAGCTTGGCAGGACGCTCGGCGAATGGCGGGTCTGGGTCCTGGCGGCCTGGAGGCTCTTCCTCCACCCCGTGGTCCTCTGGCTGGGGCTGCGGGCGCTCGGCGCGGAGGGTATGATCCTAGCGGTGCCCGTCGTCGTGGCCGCCATGCCGGTCGCCGCCAACACGAGCATCCTGGCCGAGGTCTACGGCGGCGATTCCGAGACCGCGAGCGGCCTCGTATTCCTGAGCACCGTGCTGTCCACGCTGAGCATTCCCCTGCTCGCGCGCGCCCTCTTCGGAGCCTGACAGGGGAAGCGCGCCCGGGCGGCGCGACGGACTTCCCGCGGGCCGCGGGCTTCCGCATGGAAAAAAAACGGCGCCCGGCCTTCCGCGGAAGCGGAAGCGGGCGCCGCGCGCTTTTTGCCGCGCCTCGCTACTTGGCCTGCACCGCGTTCACGAGCACGCGCGCGGTCTCGTCGGACGGATCGAAGTAATCCATGCCCACTATGATCACCCGGCCCTTGCCGACCTTGCGGCTGGCCACCACGATACCGTATTCATTCTCGGCCCAGACCTCGACCGGCCAGGATCCGCCTTCCATGTAGAAGCTGGTGCCGTTGATCGTCTCGAACGAGGAGCCGAGGCCGGCGCCGACGGCGGCCTTGCCCTGCGCCGTGAACGGCACCGTGCCGTCGTTGAAGTCGCCGCCCTCGAGGTCGATGAGGCCGATATCGCGCCAGAATCCGAGCGCGTCGCTCTGCGGGGACGAGATGACGATGTTGCCGCCGCGGGCCAGGAACTCGGCGAGCGGCTTCTCGAGCGCGTCGGCAAGGCGCCCGACGTCGGCAGAGTACCAGTTCTCCGCCTCGGTCACGACGAGGGTGCGGGCCTTGAGCAGGGCCGCGGCGAAATCGCGCCCCGGGTACTCCTCGCGAGT
>JAKLEE010000262.1 GCA_022703215.1 Spirochaetota bacterium
ATGCAGCGGCCGCAGCGGATGCAGGGATCCTCCGCGGGAGCCTTGGCCTCGTTCGCGTCGAGGAAGAGCACGCCGGAGGTGTTCTTCTGCACGGGGAAATTCCAGTTGGGGACGGGCACGCCCATCATCGGGCCGCCGGCGATGACCTTGCGGACCTTCGCCTCGTCCACCTTGAGCACCTCGGGCACGAGGTCGGCGATGACGGTGCCGATGGGCGCGTAGAGGTTCTTCGGGCTCTCGAGGGCGCCGCCGGAGGCGGTGAAGCCGCGCTCGATGAGGGGCTTGCCGTCGCGGAAGGCTTCGCAGACGGCGACGAAGGTGCCGACGTTCTGCACCACGGCGCCGACGTCCATGGGCAGGCCGCCCGAGGGCACTTCCTTGCCGGTGATGGCGACGATGAGCATCTTCTCGCCGCCCTGCGGGTACTTGGTCTTGAGCAGGACGATCTCGATGCCCGCGCCGCGGGCGCGCTCGGCGATGGCCTTCTCGAGCCCGGCCACGCAATGCAGCTTGTTCTCCTCGAGGCCGATGACGCCGCGTTTGACGCCGAGCAGCCGCATGACGATGGCCATGCCCTCGACGAAGTCGCCGGGCTTCTCGGTCAGGACGCGCTCGTCGATGGTCAGGTAGGGCTCGCACTCGGCCGCGTTGGCGATGACCACGTCGATGGGCTTGTTCGGCGGCGGGGCCAGCTTGACCCAGGTGGGGAAGCCGGCGCCGCCCATGCCGACGATGCCGGCCTCGTGGATGCGGGCCAGGGCCTCTTCCTTGGTGCAGGCGAAGCCGTCGAGCGGGCTCATGAACTCGGTCGCCCCGGAGCCGTCCGGCTCGATGACGATGGCCAGGCCCTCGACGTTGTTCGGCTGCATGCGCGGCTCGATCTTCTTGACCGTGCCGGCGATCGAGGCGTGGACGGGGCAGGTCATGCGGCCGTCGGAATCGGCGATCTTCTGGCCGCGCTTGACCGTGTCGCCGACCTTGACCAAAGGCTGGATCGGCGCGCCGAAGTGCTGGTTGACGGGAATGACGACCTGCTTGACCTGCTCGATGCGTTCGATCGGCAGTTCGGCGGATCGTTCCTTCCTCTCCGGCGGGTGGGCTCCGCCTCGGAACGTCTTGGTGCTCATATCGGAACGGTTCTCCTTTCCGGGTTCTCCGGTCGGACCGGTTCTTCCTCGGGCGGCTTTCGCCCGCTTGCGGGCTAGCGAGAGACGGCAATCGGATGCGGGGACTGAACGAAGCCGGGATGCGCGCGGGGCGCCTGGACCTAAGCTGCTCGTTCTTCCGGCGGGCGGCGCGGACACCGCGGGCCGGAGACGGAGGCGCGTCCCGACGCGCCATCCTAGCCCGCGAATCGGGACCGGTCAAGCGACCATGTGGGCATTTTGGACATATCTGTCAATATAGATATTGCGATATATAAGCTGGAAAACGTTTGGCGCGGGCTATATGCGGGCCGGCGGAGGCCGGCGCGGTGCCCCGCCCTCAGCGAAGCCCGGCCGGCCGCGGACCGTGGCCAAGGGGGCCGGGTCGGCCGCGAAACCCGCCTAGAACCAGCGCTTTCGCTTGAAAAAGACGAGCATGCCCAACGCGATGGCGGCCATGAGGCCCCAGACCGCCGGGTAGGCCCAGCGCTGGTCCAGCTCCGGCATGTGGACGAAGTTCATGCCGTAGACGCCCGCGATGAAGGTGAGGGGTATGAAGAGCGTCGAGATGATGGTGAGCACCTTCATGATCTCGTTCATGCGGTTCGAGACGGAGGAGTTGTAGACGTCGCGGATGCTGGCGGCGCTTTCCCGGTAGGTTTCGAGCGCCTCGAGGGCCTGCACGACGTTGTCGTGGAGGTCGCGGAGGAAGGGCTCGAGGCCCTCCTCGATCAGGTCCGATTCGAGGCGCTGGAGCGCGGTGACCGTCTCGCGCACGGGCCAGACGATGCGGCGCATGCGGCTGAGCTCCGTCTTGGTCCGCTGGAGGTTCCCCATGAACGCGGGATCCGTTCCCGCGGCGTCGACGAACTGCTCCGCCTCCTCGAGCCGCGAGCCGAGGCCTTCGAGCACCGAGAAATAGTTGTCGACGATGATGTCGAGCAGGCCGTAGGCCAGGTAGCTCGCGCCGCGCTTCCGGAGCTTGCCGGTGCCCGCGCGGATGCGCTCCCGGATCGGACCGAAGCAGTCGCCGGGCTGCTCCTGGAAAGTGACCACCACGTTGCGCGCGAGGATGAGCGAGACCTGCTCGTACTCGATGCTCCCGTCGGGCAGATTGCGGATCATCTTGGCGATGACGAGCACGTAGCGGCCGAAGTCCTCGACCTTCGGACGGTGCGAGGTGTTGAGCACGTCCTCGATCGAAAGGGGGTCGACGCGCAGGTAGCCGCAGAGCGTCTTAACCATGTCGAGGTCGCCGAAGCCGTTGACGTTGATCCAGTTGACCCGGTCCTCCTCGAGCATGGCGAGGATCTCCTCGGCGCACGACGGGGTGGCGAAGGTCGCGTCGTCGGGACCGTACTGGATGAGGGAGACGGCCGCGTCGGCGGGTTCGCGGTCGCCGAGGTAGATGGCGGCGCCAGGCGGAGCCCCGGCCTCGACCGTCGGATTGAAAGGAGGAACGATGGAGCGGGCGGGGCGGCCCTTGATCCTGCGGCTCATGCTCCGATTGTACGCCGGCTCGGGGCGAGGCGCCACCGTCGATGCCGCCGCGGCTCGGGAAGGGCTGACAAATACATTACTATTTTGGTATACTTAAGGGAACCACGGGGGACCAGGCGATGCCGACCGAAGCCGAACTGTTCGCGGCGCTCAAGCAGGTGAAGGATCCGGAGCTCGACATGGACGTCGTGTCGCTCGGACTCGTCTACGAGGCCGCGGCGCAGCCGAACGGCCGCGTCGAGGTCGTCTTCACCCTGACCTACCCGGGCTGCCCGGCCGCGGGGGACATAGCCGCTGAGATCGGCGAGCGCCTCGCCCGGCTTCCTGGCGTCCGGACCGTCGTCCCGAAGCTGGTCTGGGATCCGCCGTGGGACCCCTCGCGCATGAGCGAGGAAGCACGGCTCGAACTCGGCTACCCGGTGTAGCGCGAGCGCGCCGCCCGAGCTGGCCGCAGGGCCAGCTCGGGCGGCGGAACGCAAGGAGTGAACATGGACCTCGTCATAAGGAATCTCCGCGCCTCGGTCGCGGGCAAGCCCATACTCCGCGGCATCGACCTCGAGATCCGGGCCGGCACCGTCGCGGCCCTCATGGGCCCGAACGGCTCGGGGAAGAGCACCCTGGCCAACGTGCTGATGGGCCATCCGGCCTACGCGGTCGAATCGGGCAGCGCCACCCTCGGCGGCGTCGACATCCTCGGCCTTCCGCCCCACGAGCGGGCCCTGCTCGGCCTCTTCCTCGCCTTCCAGTACCCGGTGGAGATACCCGGCGTC
>JAKLEE010000263.1 GCA_022703215.1 Spirochaetota bacterium
CCCCGCCCGCTGCGCCGGACGCCCCTGCCACGCCTACGAGGCCGCCCTCGCGGCCCGCGCCGCGGCGGCCGCCGCTCCCGACAGCCGCTACGCCCGCCTCGCCGCGCGCCCCGACGACGAGGCATCCCGCCTCGCGCTGCGCCTCGCAAGCGCGGAAAGCCGCTTCCTGCTTTCGCGCCTGCTCGGCTCCGGCGTGTCCGTGCTCGACTGGGATCCCGGCCTTCCCCTGGCGTCCGCCCGCCTGCTCGGGGAGGCCGCGTCATGAGCCTTCCGCCGCCGCTGGTCGGCCTGCTCTCGGTCCTTCCCCTCGCGGCCTTCCTGGGACTCCGCTTCGCGCGCCTCCGGCCCCGGCTCGACGCAACGGGACGGCGCCGCTTCGTCCGCCTGGCGGCCGTCTCCCTCGCCGCAGCCCTTTCCCTCGTCGCGCTGCTGGCCCTGCTCGCGGGGTCCCTGCCGCTCGCCCTGCCCTTCCAGCTGCTCCTGGCGGCCGCGAGCGCCCGGCTCCTGGCGCCGAAACGGCCTCGCGCCGGCAGCGGAGGGCTGGAGGGCGACGTGGAGAACGACGAATCCGCGCGTTAACATGGTAGGACGCTCCGTCGCAGGGACGGAACGCGGAGGTTCCCCATGCACGGCGACGACATCGACGACCTGATCCGCCTTTCGTGGTTCACCGCCATCGCCAAGGACATCGTCTCCGAGACGACCGTGCGCGGCGTGCTCGACCGCATAATGGCGCGCATCGGCGAATGCTTCGCGCCGCTCAACTGGTCGGTGCTGCTGCTCGACCGCAAGCGCGACGAACTCGTGTTCCGCGTAGCCGTGGGCAAGGCCGGCGAGCGGCTCAGGGGCAAGCGGATACCGGCCACCGAGGGCGTGGCGGGCTGGGTCGTGGCCAACGGCCAGGCGCTCGTCGTCGAGGACGCGAAGACCGATCCTCGTTTCTCGTCCCGCGTCGACGCCTACTCCGGCTTCGTCACCGAATCCATCATCGCGGTGCCGCTCCGCACCGACGACCGGGTTTTCGGCGTCATCGAGCTAATCAACAAGCTCGACGGCACGCGCTTCTCGGCCCTCGAGATGCGGACCCTCGCCACCATCGCGGACTTCGCTGCCATAGCCATACAGCGGGCCGTGTTCCTGGACCAGCTCCGCCGCGAAGCCATGACCGATCCGCTCACCGGCTTGCTCAACCGTCGCGGCCTCGAGCGCACGCTCGAGCGCGAACGCCGCCGCGTGGCGCGCTACGGCGGCGAGCTGGCCTTCATCCTGGCGGACATCGACGGCTTCAAGCTCATCAACGACACGCGCGGCCACGCCGCGGGCGACGAGGTGCTGAAGCGGGTCGCCGCGACGCTCCGCGCGACGAGCCGCTCCTGCGATGCGGTGGCGCGCTTCGGCGGCGACGAATTCCTCGTGCTGTTGCCGGGCACCGGCTCCGAGGCGGCCGAGTCCGCCCGCGACCGCATCGCGGCGGCTCTCGAAAAGGCCGCCGTCACCTGCGCGGGCGGCCACTTCACGGTGAGCCTCGGCGTCCACGCCGGCGAAGCGGCCGACGCCGAAGGCATCCTGCATCGCTCGGACATCGACCTCTACCGCCGCAAGGAAGATCGCGCCTCGCCCAGCTTCGGCGAGACCGTGCTCGAGGCCATGGACGAGGAGGACGTGCAGGAAGCCACCCGCTGAGGGTTCCATGTCTCGTTCGCCCGCCTTGACTTTAATAGACGTTTGGTGTATTTGTTTGTCATGGAATCAACCAATACGACGAACGTCGCGCCAGAATCCATCAACGACCTCTGCCGCGGCTGGACCCGTGACGCCGTTTCCGGCATGCTCCGCTGCTTGCATTGCACGGCCTCCTTCGACGAAGGGCTCGTCCACCCGGTCACTGGCGGCCTGGGGACCGCGGAACGGGCGGCGAGGGAGCACGTCGGGGCCACGCACGGCGGCCCCCTCAAGGCCCTGCTCGACATGGGGCGGGAGCGTACGGGCCTGACCGAGGTGCAGGAAACCCTGATCCGCGGCCTGGCCGCGGGAAAGGGCGACCGCGCCATCGCGGAGGAGCTCGGCGGCCGCTCGGAATCCACCGTGCGCAACCACCGCTTCCAGCTGCGCCGGCGCGAAGGCGAGGCCCGCGTCCTCGTGGCGCTCATGGCCCTGGTGGCCGAGCGCGAGAGCCCCGCGAAGCGCTTCGTCGACTACCCCGCGGACCTGCCGACGCCCGACGAGCGCGCCCAGGTGACCGAGGAGGAAGCCGCCGCCATCGAGGCCAAGTACTTCCACCCCGGAGCCCGGCCCCAGATCAAGCAGTGGCCGAAGAAGCAGAAGGAGAAGCTCGTGCTGCTCCGCCGCGTGGCCGAGCGCTTCGAGCGCGACCGCGGCTACACCGAGCCCGAGGTGAACGCCCTGCTCGGCCCAGCCTTCGAGGACCACGTGACCATCAGGCGCTACCTGATCGAGTACCGCTTCCTCGAGCGCGAGCCCGACGGCAGCGAGTACCGCCGGCGTTGACCGGCGTCGCCAAGCAAGGTCCGCCCGGCGGGTCCGGGCGGGAAGGAGGAAGAGGATGGAATTCAGGCATCACGGACGGGGTTCCGCGCCGGTCGCGGAACTGGTCCACCCGGGAGTCGCGGTGCGCGAGGCGGACGACGTCCTCGACCTCATGGCGAACGCGGGCGCCCGCGCGCTCCTCGTGCGCGAGGAGCACCTCGACCCTTCGTTCTGGAAGCTCGGCTCGGGCCTGGCCGGCGAGGTGCTCCAGAAATTCTCCACCTACCGCATGCGTTTCGCGGTCGTCGGGGAATTCTCGAAATACCCGGGCAAGCCGCTCCGCGACTTCATCCGCGAGAGCAACGAGACGGGCGAGGTCATATTCGTCCCCACGGTCGAGGCGGCGCTGGAGCGCTTCGGGGCAAGTTCGGCGAAGGCGGACTGAAGCGGGTAAAACGAAGGGGCGACCGGAGCCGCCCCTTCGTTCAACCTGGCGAGGGATTCGTCAGTTCGCGCTGTAGTGGATGTTGGTCCAATCCAGGTAGGCGTTCGAGTCGACGTCCCAGATGCCGTCCCAGAGGGCGATCGAAGCCTCGGCGCTTACGCCGTCGTTCCGCGCGTCGCCGAGCAGGCTGTCGTCGTCGATCGAGGTGTAATCCGCGAGGGCGCCGCTAAGCGTTCCCGAGGCTTCGATCGACAATCCTGCCGCCGACGCGAATTTCAGGACGACCCCGCTCGCGAGCGTGAGCGAGCCGGACACCGTCTCCGTGCCGATCAGGATGACGTCGTCATAGACGCAGAAGGGGAGCTCGGTCTCGGACCAGGAGACCGCGCCCTCGATGGTCGCGCCCCGGTCGTAGG
>JAKLEE010000264.1 GCA_022703215.1 Spirochaetota bacterium
AGCTCTTCCGCAACACGCGCCTGGTCATCGGCCACTCGATCTCCTTCGGCTTCTACTACGACTTCGCCTGCGGCATCCCCGTCACCCAGGAGCTGCTCAACGAGATCGCCGCCCGCATGCGCGACATCATCGCCCGCGACCTGCCCTTCCGCCGCCGGCTGCTGCCGCGACGATGACCTAAGTCCCGGCACCGCGCCCGACCACCCCGCGGTACCACTGCCAGGTTCCGCCCGGCTGCGGTCTATTCCTCTGCGAGCGCTCCCTGGTCCCCCGCCCAGGATTGCCCCCGCCTCACCGCGTTTTTCCGTTTACCCCTTACCCCTTCCCGCTTACGTAAGCGTCATACCTGACCCATCTATCGGCGGGCGGCGTGACGGCTTACAGTTGGGGGCGTGCAGGTGACGCCAGGTGGGCGCCGATAACTCGGGAGTGCGTTCTACGCACGGGCACCGGTGGTAGCCCGGGCGGCCTGCCAGTTGTGAGGCAGGAGTTCATGCACGCGGCTGGCCATATGTCCGTTGACCCGGCGCAGGACGTCGTCAAGGTACTCGAATGGTTCGACGTCGATGGCGCGGCAGGACTGGACGAGGGAGAGCAGGATGCCGGTGGCGTCGCCGCCGCTCTTGCTGCCGGCGAAGAGCCAGTTCTTCCGTCCGATTGCCAGCGGCCGGATGGCGCGTTCGCTCTCGCCGTTGTCGGGCTTGAGGCGGGCGTCGTCCAGGAAGACTTTGAGCGCAGCTCCGAGGGACTGCATATAGCCGACGGCCTTGGCGAAGTTGGACTGGGGCAGGACGGCACCGTCACGGATCGCCTCGGCGGCCACACTGAAGATGCGCTCGATGAGCGGCGCGATGCGTTCGCGGCGCACGGTCAGGATCTGGTCGTCCGCCTTCTTCCTGATGACGCGCTCGTAGCGGTAGAGGCCGCGGATCAGGAGCAGGATGAGGTGACGCAGTTCCGGCGGCGCGTCCTCGGCCTCCTTGAACTTGCGGCGCACATGCATCCAGCAGCCGCACTCGACCACGTCCTCCTGGGTGAAGAGATCGTCGTAGCCTTTGTAGGCATCGGCATGGATGTAACCCTTGAACTTCCCGAGGAACTCCTTCGGCCGTTTCTTGGATCTGTCGACGGTAAACTCGAACACGCGGTAAGGGGGTCCGGCACCGCCGGCCACGTAGACCCACATCCGTCCCTGGACGGTTTTGCCTTCGCCCTTGACCAGGAGCTGTACCGGGGTGTCGTCGGTGAAGATGACGCCGCGGCTGAGGATTTCCTTCTTCATGGCCTCGTAGATCGGGCGAAGCACCTCGGCGCCGCGCATGTAGAGGTGGCAGAGAGTCTGGCGGCTGATCTCGATGCCGAGGTTGTGAAGCCGCTCTTCCTGGCGGTAGAGCGGGAGGTGAAGCCCGCACTTGTCCAGGATGATGGAGGCCATGAAGCTTTCGTCGAACACGCCGCCGGGCAGTGCGCCGTCGAGCGCGGCCGCCTGGAGCACGCCCTGGGCGGGGTTGGTCCTGCTGGCGTATTTCGGGTAGACGAAAACCTTGACGTAGTAGGAACCGGGCTTGAAAGCCAGCTTCTTGACCGTGTCCTCGCCGATCCGGACCAGGGGGTCGCCGGTCTCCAGGCAGACCTTGTCCTCTTCGGGGATGTCGACCACGATCTGTTCCTGCGGCAGGTCGTCGGGGATCAGGTCTTCGAGACTACGGCGCGGCTTGCGTTTTTTTGCTGCGGCGGGGGCCGGTGCGGCAGCGGCCTCAGCCTGCTGTTCCTGTTCGAGCTGACGGTTGAGTTCGTCGACTTCCTTGAGCAGCTCTTCGAACACGCCCTGGCCGTCGGTCTGACCGGCCACCATCCGCTCGGAGCGCGGCCCGAAGAGCATCCTCTCGAGCAACCGCACGCGCTGCTCCAAGGCGGCGATCTTGGTATTGCGCTCCCCAAGCTCCCGGATCAGGCGCTCTTTCTCGGCCAGGGCCGCCTGCAGGTCGCCGGAGTTGGAGGAGTTTTCATGCATGCCTCTACTTTAAGCTATAAATAGTTGCTGTAAAGTATTTTATAAACTTTTTTATGAAATATTGTTCTCCAGCCGGAACCGGGGGGCCGTGCGCAGCGGCACGACCCCCTCCAGCAGCATGGACAACTGCCGCCGATCGAGGGCCACGCGCGCACCGCTGAACGCCGGCAGGATGAACCGGCCCTTCTCCAGGCGCTTGTACCAAAGCGCCAGACCGTCCCCGTCCCAGTAAAGAATCTTCACCCGCGTGCGCAGCCGGTTCACGAAGACATAGTAGGCGCCGCTCTCCGGGCGGCCGAGGTGCTGGTAAACCAGCGCGCTCAGACCGCTGAACGAGCGGCGCATGTCCGTCGGTGCGGCACACAGAAAAATCGGGCTCGCGGCGGCAATGCTCAGCACGGCGCCAACACCAATTCGAGCAGCCGCTTCAGAGTGGCGCCGTCAAATCCCGGCTGCAGTTCCACCTCCACACCTGTGCGCAGTCGCAGCACCACGCCGCTGCCGTCGCACCGCGTCGACGTCACCTCCACGAACCCGTCCTTGTCCTCGGCCGCCGCCGGAGTCCGCCCGGTGAAGCGCCTGATCCAATAACAGAGCTGCCAGAGGGGCACGCCCTGCGCACGGCAGAAGGCCGCCCGGCTTTGTCCACCCTTCTGCCACTGCTCAACCACACCGCGCCAACGCTCCGCGCGCGCCGCTTTCGACTCCCGGCCATCCGTCACCACTGCATCGCTCATGACTGCAAGCCTCCAGGTTGCGGCCGACGACCATCGTCAACCTGGCGCTCAGTATAAGCCGGCCGGCCCTCCGCCGATAGATGGGGCAGGTATGACGCTTACAAGACGGGTCTTGAGCGCGTGGTGCCAGTGGCGGCGAAGCTGCTGCCCGTGATCCGGCGGCGCCTGCAGAAGACGCCTGCGGGGCCGCTGTTCCCGACGGCGGCCGCGGACGGCGCCGCCACTTTCGGTCGCCGGTTGCTGAAAGCCGTGGCCAGGACGCATCGCGGCCTGACGCTGCATGGCTTCCGGCACTACGCCACCAGTGAGATGGAGAACGCCGGGGTCTCGACCGGCATTGCCTGCACGATCCTGGGCCACGCCCTGGGGACCGTGCACGATCTCTACTTCCACCGCGAACTCCGCGCCATGAAGGCCGCGGTCGACAGGATCTACTGATAGGTCCACGACAGACGGGTGCGTCATCTTGCGCGTGCACAATCAGGTACGTCACCCCGGCAATGTACGGCATAGAGCGCATTCGCCATTCGCGAATAGCGAATGAACATCAGGGGGGGCTGTCACGCCAGAGGCTCCGCGCCGCCGTGG
>JAKLEE010000265.1 GCA_022703215.1 Spirochaetota bacterium
ATGACGATCTCCGGCCACTCGCCGTCGAAGTTGTTCTCGATGTAGCCCTTGATCTCCTCGGCGTACACCGAGATCTCGTGGGTGGGCTCGAGGTAGCTGGCGGGAAAGCCGCCGCCCATGTTGACCATCTTGAGCTGGACGCCGAGCTCGTCCTTCGCGTAGCGGAAGATCTGGCCGACCTCGGTCAGGGCCGAGGACCACTGGCCGATGTCGCGCTGCTGGCTGCCGACGTGGAAGGAGACGCCGTAGGGCTCGAGGCCGAGCTCGACCGCGCGCTCGATGAGCTTGCGGGCGAAGTCGGGGTGGCAGCCGAACTTCCTGGAGAGCGGCCAGTCCGCGCCGAGGCCCTCGGTCAGGATGCGCACGAAGACGCGCGCGCGCGGCGCGGCGCGGGCGATCTTCTCGAGGTCCTCGAAGCTGTCGGTGGCGAAGAGGCGCACCCCCGCGTCGAAGAAGTACGCGATGTCCTTTTCCTTCTTGATGGTGTTGCCGAAGCTCATGCGCTCGGGGCCGACGCCGAGGCGGAGCAGCTGGTCGAGCTCGAAGCGGGTGGCCACGTCGAAGCTGGAGCCGAGGTCGCGGAGCGTGGAGACCACGGCGTCGTTCGGGTTGGCCTTGACGGCGTAGTAGACCTGCGCGAAGGGCAGGTGCTTGCGGAGGACCGCGTAGTTCGACCTGATGACGTCGAGGTCGAGGACGAGGCAGGGAGTCTGCTTTCCCGCGGCGAAACGCTTGATACGCTCGAATTTCTCGCGCGGCATGTAGCGCTCGACGGGGAACTCGTATTGGTCCTGCATTGGGGGGTACCTCGGTGAAGAGGGATGTGGCCCGGCCCAAGGCCGGACCTGGTGGCGTCACCGCTCCGGAGCCGACTATGGTAATCGCTTGCCTCTTTGTCAATAATGCGCTATGCCGCATGGCATGATCGGCTTCACCGTCAAGAAATCCCTGTTCGACGCCTGGGACGCCTTCATGGGCCTCGCCCTCGTCAACCTGTCCTTCGTGGTCGTGGCGGCCGCGACAATCGGGCTCGCCGCCGCTCTCGGACCCGGCCTCGCGGGCAATCTGCTGCTCGCAGCGGGCTTCCTCGCCTTCGAAGCCTGCCGCGTCGCGGCGGCCATTTCGCTCGAGCCGCTCGCGGATGGCGCTTCGCTCTCGTTCCGCGCCTGGTTCGCGGCCTGGCCCGCCGCCCTGCCGACCGCCCTGGCGCTCGGCGGCATGGAGCTCGCCCTCTTCCTGGCCCTCCGCGCCGCCTTCCCCTTCTACCTCGGCATGGGCGGCCTGGTCGGGTCCTTCGCGCTCGGGGTGGTGCTCTGGAGCTCGGCCCTGGTCCTGCTCGCCCTCCAGTGGCTGCCCGCGGCGGCCGCCCGCATGTCCGGCAGGACCTTGCGGGCCAGGCTCAAGGCCTCGTTCGCCATGCTCCTGGACAATTTCGGCTTCACCCTCTTCGTCACGGTCTGGGAGCTTGTCTCGCTGGCCCTCTCGTTCTTCACGGCCTTCCTGGTTCCGGGCTTCGGGGGCGCCGCCCTGGCTCGCGTCGAGGCGTTCCGCCTGCGCATGCGCAAGTACGAATGGCTCGAGTCCCTGCCCCCGGGTGCGGCCCGCAAGCCGGTACCCTGGAAGGAGCTCATCGCCGACGACGAGGAGCGCCTCGGCAAGCGCACCCTCCGCAACCTCATCTTCCCCTGGAAAGACTAATCCAGCGCGGCGAGGCAGTCGGCGCGGTCGAGGAGGTCGTAGCGGCAGCCTCCGGCGGCGACGATGCGGCTCGCGACGCGGTTCGCGAGCCTTCCGCAGGCCCCTAGGTCCGCGCCCGCGAGCAGGCCGTAGAGGAAGCCCGCAGCGAAGGAGTCGCCCGCTCCGGTCGTGTCCACGGGCACCACGAGCTCGCCGGGCGCATGCACCAGCCGTTCGCGCGAGCGCACCAGGCACCCGCCCTTGCCGATCTTCATGGCCACGACGGGCGCGTAGCGCGAGGCGAGGCGCACTATCTCGGGGTCGGGCCCCTCGCAGTCGCAGAGCCGCGAGAGCTCGGCGCGGTTGCCGAAGAGCACCTCGACGTGCCCGGGCAGCCAGTCGCGGAGCTCGGCGTAGTAGCGGTCCACCACGAAGGGATCGGCCAGGTCGAAGCAGACGGGCACGCGCTTCGAGAGGGCGGCGTCCACCGCCGCGAGCAGCGCTTCCTTCTGCGGCGGCGTGTCCCACATGTAGCCCGTCGAGTAGAAGTAGCGGCTGTCCTCGAGCGGCGACAGGTCGAGGTCGGCCGGGCCGTAGTTTTGGCAGGCGCCGAGGTTGGTGAACATGGTGCGCTCGTGGTCGGGAGTGACCACGATGGCCGACGAGCCGGTGGCATCATCCTTCAAGGCCAGGAAGGAATCGACGCCCGCGTCCGCGAGGCCGGCCGCGAAGGCCTCGCCGGCCTTGTCGCGCCCGATGGCGCCCGCATAGGCGGGCCTGCCGAAGGCTCCGCCGCCCGGACCCTGCAGCATGGCCAGGGCCCGCGCCGTGTTGGCGCCCGAGCCGCCGGGCACCAGCGAGACCGAGCGGGCCGCGGCGACCACGGCCTCGAAGGTTGCGCGGTCCACGAGCTGCATGGTGCCCGGCCTCGAGCCGAAGCGCTCGACGAAGCCGTAGCTTTCGTGGGCGATGTGGTCGACCAGCGGATTCTCGATGATGTAGACCGATCGCATCGCCTTGCGCTTCCTTCCATCCGTTCGATTGACCAAGGGGGCGTCTCCATCCTAGTATCGAAGGCAAGCCATGTCCATCACGACCAGCCAGCAAATCGCCAGGTACTACGAGACCTACAAGGCCATCGACGTCACCTTCACCAAGGAAGTCATCAAAGCCACGGGTCTCCAGACCACGGGCGTCTTCCTGAAGTGCGTGGGGGAGCAGTGGCCCTGCGTCATCTACTCCACGAGCTTTTCCGGCGCCAAGATCCTGGCGAGCGCGCGGGGGTCGCTGGCCGAGCGCATCCGCAAGGCCAACAACTCGGTGAGCCTCCGCTTCAGCTTCAAATTCGCGGACAAGGCCGATCCGGTCAGCTTCTTCGTCTCCGCCAAGGCCACCGGCTTCGCGCCTTACGCCCAGTCGGGCGGCGACCTCCAGTTCATCATGCTGGAATACACCCAGAGGCCGCCGGACGACCTCCTTGAGACCCTCGGCCGCCTGCTCGAGGCCAACGTCAACTCGGCCCGCCGCCGCGACGAGCGCATCCTGGTCACCCCCGACAACGCCGCGAAGCTCCAGCTGGTCTCGAAGGAGACCGTCGTCCTGGTACAGGGCGTGCCGAGAAAGTGCATCGTGCGCGAC
>JAKLEE010000266.1 GCA_022703215.1 Spirochaetota bacterium
CGCGGGCCATGTCCGCTTCGCCCTGAATCTGGCCAACCGGGCGCTACGCGGCGAGAACGCGCATGCCACGGCGAACTGGAAGGATTCTTGGAAGGTCCGCTCCGTCGACGAGGCCGCCTGGAAGGAGCTGCTCGAGGGCCTGCGCGCCGAGCACGAAGCCCTCAAGGACTCGGTCTCGCGCGGGCTCTGCTGGAGCGACCCGATGAACCTGACCGGCGTCTTCGGCCAGCTGGCCCACGGCGCCTGGCACCTCGGAGCGCTCAGGCAGGCGCTGGGCCTGGTGAAGGTGGGCTGAAGGCGCGGAAACGGGAAAGCGCAGGGGCGGCCGGAGCCGCCCCTGCGCCCATCGGTGCTTGCTGCGCTTACTCCCCGTTGGCCGCGTAGAACACCATGGCGTCGTCGTTCGGCCAGTAGTCGCCGGAACCGGAGCCGAGGTCCGCGTCCCAGATCCCCCACCAGTCGCCCGCGGCGGCGGCGAGGTCGCTCTGGTTGGAGTCGTTGCCGTCGGCCGCGTCGTCCTTGATGGAAGTGAGGATATTGCCGTTGGCGAAGGACGCGTCGAGCGTCGATCCCGCGTCCACCCAGATCCCCGCAGAAACGCCCGCGAATTTCACCACGGTGTCCGTGCCGAGCTCGAGGATGTGGTCATTGCCTTCGTAACCGACGTAAACCATGCCCTCGTAGACGCAGAACGGCACCTCGTCCTCCGACCAGAGCACGTCGACGGCATCGATATACAATTCGGAAAGGTCGATCGCGATCAGGTTGTAGGTGTTGCCCGCCGGGGCCGTGCCCGGGTCGCCGTCGTGGTCGACCCAGAACAGGTTGGTGTTCCCGAGGCTCAACTGCGGCGGCATGGCGAGCGGCCAGCGGTTATTCCAGAAGCGGTTGTACTGCACCGAGGTCCCGTCCTTCCAATGGCGGATGTGGAGGACCGCCTCGTCGCTCTCGTCGCCGGGCGTGCCGCCGCCGTTGTCGTGGAAGTCGCAATGCGAGACGTCCGCCTCGTCGTCCAGGTAGAGGACCGCCTCCGAATTGGCGCCGCCGAACGCGAAGTCGCAATACGCGAAGCTGTTGGCTGAGGCGCCCGAGTTGATCCAGACGTAGCGCCAGTCCGCGGCGTGGGGAATCCCGGCGCCGTCAAGAAGGCTGTCGCCGCCTTTCGAATCGTCCTTGATCGAGGTGAAGACTATGCGGGCGTCCGCGGTGCCGTTCGCGACGATACACCCGCCCGACTCCACGATGATACCTTCGTTGGTGGCGAACTTGACGATGGCGCCGGGCTTAATAGTGAGGGTGGCGCTGGACGGCACGTAGAGCGTCGACGTGACGTAGGCGACGCGTCCCGCGGCGAAGGTGGTATTGCCGGCGAGGGTGCCCGAGTACGTGTCGACGTTGGCGGCGTAGAGGGCGTCATCGGTCGGATCGACGCCGACCAGGCCGAGCAGGTCGCAGGACGAGAACGACAGGCAGAGGACCAGCGCTGCCGCGGCCAGGGCGGCCGCGCGGATCGAAACGGTTTTCATGAAGGCTCCTTGCACGTTGATTGGATCAATCCATATCGATAACGCGCAAGCGAGAGCCCGAACAGACACGCTATTGTGACGGCGCTCCCCGGGGCTTCAGGGTCAGGCGCTCGCCTTCGACGTCGAGCGCCTCGATGTCGAAGGCGCGGCAGATCTTGAATAGCGTCAGTATGGAGGGTGCGACGAGGCCGCGCTCCAGGTTCCAGATGGTGTTGTAGTGGACACCCGCCTGCTTCGCGAAGGACCGGAGGTCGATCCCCAGGTCCGCGCGCAAGGCGGCCACCGACTCGCCTGTCCGCCACGCGATGCGCGCAGGAGGCATGCGGCTGATCCGAAGGGCCAGTTCGGCGCCCTCCAGGTCCTCCAGGCTCGGAAGGAAGCCCTCGTCGGTCACGGCTACCGCACCGCAGCCGAGCGCGGCGCAGATCCGGGTGATCACGAGCGACGATGCCTCGAGTCCGCCCGATTCCACGCGCTTTACCGTGTTGGGGTGGACTCCGGCGGCCTCGGCGACTTCCTCGCGGCTGAAGCCCCGGACTTTCCTGAGGCCCTCGATCACCCGGCCGGTATGCTCGAGCACGCGGCGGTCCTCGTCGCTCCGGGACCTCACGAGGTGCCGCCGTCCAGGCCGGACTCCAGCAATGCCGCCAGCTCCGCCAGGATCATCGCGGTGGCGCCCCAGACCCGGTGGCCGTGGAACTCGAAGCAGGGGACGGACCAGACGTGGTCTTGCCGCGGCATTTCGAAGGAAGCGCATGCGCGCGTGTCGAGCAGGTCCGCGAGCGCGACCTCGAACACGGCGGCGACCTCGGCGGGGTTCGGCAGGAAGGAGGGGCGTGAGCTCGCCGCGACGCCGATAAAGGGCTCGATCTCGAAGCGGCTCGGCGGTACGCGAAGGGGCGTGAGCGCGCGCACGACGCGCATCGCGCCGGTAGCAACGCCGAGCTCCTCGAAGGTTTCGCGGAGGGCGCAGGCTTCGGCGCCCTCGCCGGGCTCGAGGGCGCCGCCGGGCAGCGAGACCTGGCCAGAATGCACGCCCTGCCCCTCGGGCCGCTCGATGAGGGGGAACGAAACGCTTCCACCGTCAGGCGCGTGGAGCAGCACGAGGACCGCGGCGCGGCGCCAAGGGGAGCGCGCGAGCTCCGGCGGGCTTTCGCGCCGGAAGGGAGGTAGCATCGCGGCGCGCGCCGAGTCGCCCGGCAGGGGGCGGGCCGGGTCGCCGAGAATTCCGAGCGCGCGATCCAGGGTCATTTGCCGGCGGAGGGGCTCGAACCCTCACGTCCTCGCGGACAGCGGATTTTGAGTCCGCCGCGTCTGCCATTCCGCCACGCCGGCCCGGGACATATTCCTACTATGCCCGGATGATGTCGTCAACGGTATAGGAGCTTGCGCGCCCGGTCCCCCATGCCGTAGGCTGGAATCAAACGCCGCTAGGAGTCGTCATGCAGGACCTGCTCGCCTGGGGAGTCGAAGTCAGCCGCGCCTTCCAGACCGTCTCGAATCCCGTCCTCGACGGGATCGTGCGCGCCATCACCGAACTCGGTTCGGAATGGTTCTACCTGATCGCGCTGCCCATCATCTACTGGTGCGTGGACGAACGGCGCGGTATCCGCCTCGGCGCCGCCGTCTTCCTCTCGGCGTGGCTGAACGGCCGGCTCAAGGTCCTGTTCGCGCAGCCCCGCCCCTACGAGCTCGATCCGACCGTGGGCATGCTCCGCGAGACCAGCTACGGCCTGCCCTCGGGCCACG
>JAKLEE010000267.1 GCA_022703215.1 Spirochaetota bacterium
GCGAGCGAGCGCGAGCCCGTGCGCGTGGGCAGGGCGGCCCTCCGCGAGGGCCTCGACTTCGCGAAGGTCGGCGGCCACTACCTCAAGGCCTACCGCGCCCGGCCCCAGGTCCTGGCCGCCAAGCTCGTCTTCGTCACCCTGCCGGGCTTCCCCTACGGCGAGCTCGCGAGGCTGGCCTCCAGGGCGGAGGCGATCACCGAGTCGCTGGACCACGTCCTCAAGGACCTCGTGATGGACTGCGCCTCCTGCAACCTGAAGCCCGTCTGCGACGAGGTCGAGGGGATGCGCGAGCTCCACTTCTCGCGGGGGAAGCGGCCCTGACGGCGCTGCCCTGACACGCTGATCGCGCCGCCGGCGGCGCGACACCAACCTCGAAAAGAGAAGGGGCTGTCTAGGAAGTGATTTCCAGGCAGCCCCTTTACTTTTGCTATAGCGGCCACTTGTTTCCGAGGTTGCCGGCTACAAAGGGAGGGGAAAAGCCAGCGCGCGTGTTGGCCCCGTCGGACCTACACGAGGGCCCCCTGTTTCTTGATCATGTTGTGAGCCAGTGCGACCAAGCCCCACTCAGCCTGGACCTTGGGAAGACCGCGAAGTAGGAATCGCCGGAACCCGCGATTCTGCTTGATCTGTCCCCACACCGATTCGACATCCACGGGACGCTGTGATCGGTGCCGGAGACCTTCAGGGGAGTCCAGCCGCTTCCGCGCCTTCGTGCGCAGTCGATCGAGGTTGCGGTTGACTTGGATACGGCGGTTCCCGTCTCCTGCACAACACGCGCGACGATGCTCGCAGGAGCCGCAGCGATGGCCCTCGTACACCCGAAGCGTCGAACGGAAGCCGTTCTCGCTCGTCTTGTGCTGTTCGTGGCGGAAAGTCAGGTGGCGGCCCGCCGGGCAGGTAAACCGGTCTCGTTCCGCGTCGTAGGGCAGGTTCTCCTTGCGATAGGCCTGCTTCGCAAACGCCCGCTCCTTTTCCTTGCGGAACATGCTGTCCTTCACGAAGGCCCGGATCCGGCGGCGCTCGAGAAACGCGTAGTTCTCCTCGCTGCCATAGCCGGCGTCAGCCACGATCGTGGTCGGCAGGGCGCCCACGGTCTTCTTGAGCGCCTTGAGATGGGGGATCATGCAGGTCGTGTCGCCGGGTTTCTGGTGGATCGTGAATCCGACTATGAACTGGTCCTCCGTCCCCATCTGCACGTTGTACGCGGCTTTCAGTTGATGGTTCCGCATCGGGTCTTCCTTCATCCCCATGAAGGTCGCGTCAGGATCAGTCTTCGAACAGCTCTTCCTGTCCTCCATGATCTCGAGCTGCCGCTCGTACTTGTGGAGCCTCGGGAGGTCCTTCGCTTCCAGTGTCCGAAGTTTTTTTTTGAGCCCCGCGTGCTCGGCCATCCGCGCCTTGAGCTTCTCGTTGATCCGGTCGATCGCCGCCTTGAGCTTCTCGGGCGGTATCGGACCGTTTCCTCCGAGCTCCTCGAGGTCCCGGTCCCCGTACTCCTCGTTCTCCGCCGCCATTGCCCGGTCCGCCTCCGCGAGGATCTCTCGGATCTGTGCCTCGAGCCGAGCCTTGTACTTCTCCGTGGCCTTCCTCCAGACGAAACTGTACTTATTGGCGTTCGCTTCGATCTTCGTCCCATCCAGGTAGTAGGACTTCAGGGCGATGAAGCCCTCCTCCACCAGGATCCCCACCGTCTCGCCGAACACGTCCTGGATGCAGTCCTTCAGGTGGCTCGAGCGGAAGTTGTTGATGGTCCGGAAGTCCGGCTTGTTGCCGCCGGCCAGCCACATGTACACCACGTTTTCCCGGACCTGCTTCGCGATTCGGCGCGACGAGTAGACCTTCTGGGTGTATGCGTAGATGAGGACCTTCAGGAGCATCACGGGGCTGTAGCTCGAAGCCCCTCCGCCCTCGTAGGTCACCAACAGGGCCTCGAGCGCCATCCCGTCGATGGTCGAATCGATGACCCGGGCCAGATGGTCGGCCGGGATCAGCTCATCGGCACTGGGCGGGATCAAGAGAAGCTGATCCTGCTCATATGGTTTGAATACGGGGGCGGCCTTCTTCCGGTCTTTCATGCCGGAATTCTAGCAGTTCTTTGCCGAGCAGGGAATTCAAAAAGGGGCTGCCCTTTTTGGACAGCCCCTTCTCTTTTTTCCTGACCTTGTCCGGCCAGCGCCTCTGTCCGGCGGCGGCGGGCGATCGCGCGCCGCGGCGCTCGGCCCCAGGGCCCAGGAGGCCGACCGCAACCCGCGCCGGAGCGCCCGCCGCGGCCGGCGACCTATCCCTACTCGGCGCCCTTCGCGAAGAGCTTCGCGACCGGCTTGAAGGCTATCCTGCCGCCGCGCTTCAAGAGGTTGGGCACCATGACCCCGAGGACCTCCTTCTCGAAGGGCACGCCCGCCACGTCGCTCCGCCTGACCAGGCGCACCGCGTCGAAGGCGCACTTGGTCGTGCAGATGCCGCAGCCGACGCACATGTACTCGTCGACGATCGTGGCGCCGCAGGAGAGGCAGCGCTCCGTCTCCTTCTTCAGCTGCTCCTCCGTGAAGGTGCCGCGGAGGTCGCGGAAGGTGGCCTTGGCCTTGGCGGCGGCGCCGCCCTCGGGCTTCTGGCGGGGCGCCCGGTCGTAGCTCCCGAGCACGGCGCTCTTCCTGTCGAGCTCCTTGTAGGCCTTGCGGTCGCGGCCGATCACCAGGCTCTGGCCCGGCTGGACGAAGCGGTGGATGGAGACGGCGCCTTCCTTGCCGGCCGCGATCGCGTCGATGGCGAACCGGGGACCGGTGAGGGCGTCGCCGCCGACGAAGACGTCGGGCTCGGCGGTCTGGTAGGTGAAGGCGTCCGCCTTCACGGTGCCGTTGCGGTTGAGCTCGACCTTGCTGCCCGCGAGGAGGGCGCCCCACTGGATCGACTGGCCCACGGAGAGGAGGACGGCGTCGCAGTCCACGGTACGGGTCTCAGCCTCGTCGTAGCGGGGCGCGAACTTGCCTTCGGCGTCGAAGACCGCGACGCACTTCTTGAAGACGACGGCCTTCACCTTGCCGCCCTCGGCGAGGATCTCCTTCGGGCCCCAGGCGTTCTGGATGTCGATGCCCTCGGCCTCGGCCTCCTCGATCTCGTCCTCCGCCGCGGGCATGATGTCGCGGGTCTCCAGGCAGAACATGGAGACGGAGGCCGCCCCGGAGCGGACGGCGGTCCGCGCCACGTCGACGGCGACGTTGCCGCCGCCGATGACGAGGACCTTGCCCGCGAGCTTCGGGCCCTC
>JAKLEE010000268.1 GCA_022703215.1 Spirochaetota bacterium
GCCAGTTGCGGCCGCGTCCAGCCATCAGCCGCTACGGGGCACGCTCTCCGTCCCCTCTCTGGACGACGCCATGGCCTCCCGCACCGACCTTTGGGGCGAGTTGGCCATGCGTCAGACCAACGGCCCGAGCTACGAGTTCTTCGCGCCGCTGCTGAGTCCGCTCCGCTATGTCAACGCCGATTTCCGCTACTACCCCATCGTGCTCAGCGCCCCCAACGCACAGGTGAAAGCCCGCCTCATCGCCAACGGCAGCGGCCTCAATTTCCGCGGCGGCGCCCGCGCCTTCCTGGAGATGGCGCGCAGCATCGGCCGCGGCCGCGCCCGGGTGCTGATCACCGCCGACGGCCCCAGGGGGCCGGCGCGCAGGGTCAAGGAGGGGGCGGCGCAGCTGGCGGCGCGCACCGGCGCCTGGGTCGTGCCCATCGGCTGGTCGGCCACGCGGCGGAAGGTGCTGGAGAAGAGCTGGGACCGCTTCCTGGTCCCCCTGCCCTTCGGCCGCGTGCGCTTCGCCTACGGCGCGCCGCTGCGCCTTGAGCCCGACCTGTCGGCCGAGGCCATGGCGCGGGCCATGGCGCGCATGACCGGCGAGCTCGATGCCCTGCAGCGCCGCCTCGGCGACGATCCGGAGTAGCCCCCGCCCCGGCGTTGGCCGCGAACGGCTTTTCTGCTATGATGGGACGCGGAAAGGAGCTTTCATGAAAAAGATCCGCAAGATCGGCATCCTCACCGGCGGCGGCGACTGCCCGGGGCTGAACGCGGTCATCCGCGCCGTGGTGCACACGGCCTGCCGCGCCGGCATCGCGGTGGTCGGCATCCGCGACGGCTACGCCGGGCTCATCCACAAGGACGTCCGGCCGCTGGCGCTGCCAGAGGTCTCGGGCATCCTGCCCCTGGGCGGCACCATCCTGGGCACCTCCAACCGCGACAACCCCTTCCAGTACGCCGAGCCCGGGGCCGGAGGGAAAGTGGAGCATCGCGACGTGTCGGCGCAGGCGCTCAAGACCATCGAGTACAACGAGATCGACGTCCTGGTCACCGTCGGCGGTGACGGCACGCAGATCATCGCC
Source organism: Spirochaetota bacterium (assembly GCA_022703215.1). Lineage (GTDB taxonomy): Bacteria > Spirochaetota > Spirochaetia > Treponematales > UBA12059 > JAFGNN01. The sequence goes on from JAKLEE010000268.1 coordinate 1,068, forward strand.
AACACCTTCTTCGAGAAGCACAAGCTGCCGGTGGTCGGCGTGCCCAAGACCATCGACAACGACCTGAACGGCACCGACGTCACCTTCGGCTTCGACACGGCGCTGAACGTGGCCACCACCGCCGTCGACAAGCTGCACTCGACGGCCGAGGCCCACCACCGCGTGATGGTGCTCGAGGTGATGGGGCGCTACGCCGGCTGGATCGCCCTGGACGCCGGGCTGGCCGGCGGCGGCGACGTCATCCTGGTGCCCGAGATCCCTTACCGCATCGAGAAGGTCTGCGACCACATCCGCGACCGGGCCGCCAGGGGCAAGCGCTTCTCGCTGGTGGTGGTCGCCGAGGGGGCGAAGCCCGAGGGCGGGCAGATGGTCGTGGCGCGCAAGGTGAACGACGCCTCCGACCCCATCCGCCTGGGAGGCATCGCCGCCCTGGTCGCCAACCAGGTCGAGGACCTGACCGGCATCGAGAGCCGCTACACCATCCTGGGGCATGTGCAGCGCGGCGGCAGCCCCACGCCGTACGACCGCATCCTGGCTTCGCGCTTCGGCTACCACGCCGTGGAGGCGGCCATGGCCGGCAAGTTCGGCCACCTGGTGGGCCTGCGCGGCAACGAGATCAGGACCACCCCCATCCAGGAGGCGGTGGCCGTTCCGCGCCGGGTCAAGGCCGGCGACGACAAGGTGCTGGTGGCCAAGGCGGTCGGCACCTGCTTCGGGTCGTAGATGGCCTTCCTGGCCGTCTTTGAGGGTATCGACGGCTCGGGAAAGACCTCGCTCTCGCGGTTGTTCCTCGATCATCTGCGCGCCGCGGGGACCGAGGCCGCCTGGCTGCGCGAGCCGACCGATTCGCCGCTGGGCGACCGTATCCGCCGCCTGGCTCAGGAAGAAGAGAGCGTGCCTCCGCAGCGGGAGCTCGAGTTGTTCGTCGAGGACCGGCGCTGGGACGTGGCGCACAATATCCTGCCCGCGCTGCGCTCCGGAACGACCGTGGTCATGGACCGCTATTACTATTCCAATGCCTGCTACCAGGGAGCGCGCGGCCTGGACATGAACGCCATCCTGGCCGCCAACCGCGCGTTCGCCCCCGAGCCCGACCTGGTGTTCATCATCGACGTCGAGGTCGGCCGGGCGCTGGAGCGGATCGGCCGGGCGCGGACGACGGTCGCCAAGCTTTTCGAGAGACGGGAGTTCCTGGAAAAAGTGCGCGCCAACTACCTTTCCCTGCAGGGCCCCAACCTGGCGGTGATCGACGGCAACCCCGGCCTGGAGCCGGTTTTCGCCTCCGTCCTGGAACGCTGGCGGGTGTTCATGGAGTCGAAGGCGAAATGAGGGCCCCCTCCCGCCTGCCCCGGACGAAGACCGCCCGGCTGCGCGCCCTCCTGAAGCGGCACGACAGGGTGCTGGTCGGCTTCTCGGGCGGCAAGGACTCCTTTTACCTCCTGCGCGAGGCCGCGGCCGTGCTCGGCCCCGGCCATGTCGCGGCCATCCATGTCGCGACCCCCTTCACCGGCGCGGGCGCGCGCGCGCGGGTCGCCTATTTTCGCGAAAAAGCCCCGCTTCCCGTGCGCCGGCTGCGCCTCGACCTGCTGCGCGGCCGTTTGCGCCGCAACCCGCGCGACCGCTGCTACCTTTGCAAGCGGCTCATGTTCCGGGCGCTGAAACGCGAAGCCCGCCGCCTCGGCATCGTTGCCGTGCTGGACGGCTCGACCCTGTCCGACCAGGCCGAGCACCGGCCCGGCCGCCGCGCCATGGACGAGCTGGGGATCCTTTCGCCCCTGCGCGACGCCGGCATCACCTCGGCCGAGATCGCCGGCGATCTGGCCCGCGAGGGCATCGAGCCCTTCTACCTCACTTCCTCGACCTGCCTGGCCACCCGCTTCCCATATGGCGAGCCTCTGCATCGCTCCCGGATCGTCGCCATCGGCCGCGTGGAGCGCTTTCTCGCCGAAAAAGGGATATTTCCCTTGCGTGTGCGCCACATCCCCGGAGGGGTGCGCATCGAGGCCGGGACGGAGCGCATCCGCGACCTGCTGGCGCTGCGCGAGGACCTGCTGGCCTATTGCCGCGGCCAGGGGCTGGAGTTCGTAACCCTTGACCTGGGCGGGCTCAGGAAAGGGGCGTGGGACAAGCCGAAACGAACATCAAAAGAAAGAAAGACTGGAAACTAGTCAGCGGCTTTCAGGCACGACGGTCCT
>JAKLEE010000269.1 GCA_022703215.1 Spirochaetota bacterium
TGTCCACCTCCGACGACGACTGGATAACGCACTACGGCGTGACGGCGGGAGTCACGGCCAACTGGCTCGTCACCCGCGACATCAAGGTCTTCGCCGAGGCGCAGTTCGACTTCATGCTCGGCATCTTCGACGCGCTCGGCGGCGGTTTCTCCAGCTACGGCGGCCCCTCGGTCGGCGTCGGCGTCACCTTCAAGCCCTGATGAGCGACTACAACGAGACGAATCTCCGCGGCCTCACGTACGAGGCCGCGGCCGCGGTGGCGCTCGAATACGCCACCGCGCTCAAGAAGACCGAACAGGCGCTCGCGGCCGCGCGCGAAGAGGAGTCGCTCTGGAAGCGACGGGTCGCGCTGGCCCTCGAGAAGGGCATGGCCGAGCTCGTCGCCCCGGCGGAAGCCAAGGCGGCCGAAAGCTCGGCGAAAACCGCGGCGCTCGAAGCCGAGCGCGCCGACCTTGCCGCGAAAGTGGTCCGCATGAAGGAACAACTGCCGCTGCTCAAGATGGGCGCGAGAAGCATCGACACGGACCTGCTCCTCTCGGAGCTCACCATCGCGGCCGGAGGCGTTCCGGGGGAGGAGGAGAAATACTCCGCCGCCTCGAAGCTGGACAGGGAGCTCGGAAACGCCGGAGCCGACGCCGCGCTCGAAGAGCTGAAGCGGAAATTGTCCGGAGGTTCCTGAGCTTGGGCCGCGTACCGCTCTTACCCGACGCGCCCCGCCCCCTGCTCTTCGCGCATCGGGGCCTGTCGGCCATCGCCCCCGAGAACACCATGGCCGCGTTCCGCCTCGCGCGCGAACGCGGCGTTCCGGGCATCGAGCTGGATATCCACCTGCTCGCCTCGGGCGAGCTCGTCGTCGTGCACGACCCGGACGCGATGCGGACCTGCGGTCAGAGCCTTCGCTTCGAAACCGCGACGCTCGCCGACGTCCGCTCCCTCGACGCGGGCTCGTGGAAAGGAAGCGCGTGGAGCGGCGAGCGGGTGCCCCTGCTGGCCGAGGTGTTCGAGGAATTCGGCGACACAATCTACTACGACATCGAAATCAAGTCGAAAACGGCGGAAGACAAGGGTACGGAGCTCGCCCTGTCGAAGCTTATCGACGGATTCCATATCGGAAGTTCTGTGGCGATATCCTCGTTCAACCCGATCGCCCTCGCGCGCTTCAAGCGGTTTTCTCCGCTCATACCCACCGCGGCAATCTGGTGCGACGAACCGGACATGCCCTGGTACCTGCGGCGCGGCGAGGGCCGCTGGCTGGCGCGCTGCGACTATCTCAAGCCGGACCGGCGCCTCGCGCGCCCCGGAGACTGGTCGCGCGGACGAGGCCCGGCCTCGGCGTGGAGAAGGCCTGTCGTCCCGTGGGTGGTCGACGACGGCGCGGAAGCCCGCGAGCTTCTCGCCGCGGGCTGTGTCGGCCTCGTTTCGAACGACCCGAGCGCCCTCGGCCTCGACGGGCGGCTATCAGGGTAATCGGCAGGACAGTCCGGCACGAAAACACGAAGGGCGCCCGCGTCGGCGGGCGCCCTTCCTGTCCATAGTGCCTTCGGAGCGGGGCGGGTTCGGATCCGGATGGCGCGCCAGGCGCGCCGCGGCCGTCAAGGCAGGCTTGAGACCAGGTCCTTTCCGAATACGTCCTTTCCGAGGGCGGAGAACGCGGACCGGCGCGCGCTTGCCTCGTCCGACCCGACCGCAATCGATGTCTTGTCCGCGGCGTACAGCACGACTCCGCTGACCAGATCGACGCAACGCAGCTCGCCGCGCGCGTTCGCGAGCCAGCTGGTCCCGTCCTTTCGCGCGCTTTCGATGCGCACGACGCCATAGATCAGGCGCTGTATGCTCGAGCCGTACGCCAGCCTGGCGGCGGCGATGATGGCCGCGTCGTCGTAGACGAGCAGGAGCTCGGGAGCGACCGGCGCGTTGCCGACCCTGAACCGTTCGGTGGAAAGGGCGGTCAACACGCCGTTCTGCGCCGTGTTCGTCGGCAGGGGTTTCCCGTCGTCGCCGATCTCGACGATAGCCAGACCGGTCGGCACGGTGCGGGCCATCGACAGCGCGTTGTAATCGAATTCGATCGACCGGCCCCGGAGGTCGTCGGCGAGCGCGTCCTTGAGGGCGTCGAAGCGCGTAGGCAGGCTGTCCACCAGATCCAGGTTCGCGTCGAGGTCGAGGCGGAAGCTGATCTTGGCCTTGCCCACCAGATCCGGGGGCGGAGGCAGGAACGACACGGTTCCGCCCTTGTCCGAGAGCAGCCGCTCGGTCTTGGTAATGGCCCTTCCCGAGGCCTGGCGACGCGGATAGGTCACGAACACCGAGGCTCCGATCACTCCCGGTGCGGAATCCCCTTCTCCGGCCAGCACGCGGATGACGAAGGGAGCGGGGAAGGCCGAACCGGCGTTCACGGACTCCGGGGAAGAAACGCGCTCGAGCCGCAGCTTGGCGATGGCCGCGCGCGCCTGATTCACGTTCCGCTCGACCTTGATGTCGCCGTTGACGATGTCCTTGCCGGTGGCCGCGACCGCCGCCTCGATGAAGGACCGGACTGCGTCGACGTAGCGCCCATCGGAAAGATACGCCTTCCCGGCGGCCTCCGGCTTCGCCACCGCGTCATCGATCTCCTTGAAGACGGCCGCGATGCGCGCCTTCTCCTTTTCTAGCTCCTTGGTCTGGTAGGATGCCAGGATGTAGACCGTGACCTTGCCGTCATCGCGCGAGACGTAGCGTTCCTTGACCGCGAAGCCGGAAAGCCGTCCGGTGGACTCGGACTTGACGGTCTGCACCACCGCAGCCTCGTAGCTCTCCAGGGTTCCGCGCGCTTCGGCGCTGGAATCGACGGTGACGCGGGCTCCCATGTAGTTCATTATGGACGCGACCAGATTCGCGGTCGCGTCCTCGGACGCCAGGGCGACATCCCCGGAAGCGTCCGAGGAACTTCCGACGAACCATGTGTTGGTGGCATCGGGCGAAGGAACCGAAAGCACCCACTCCGGCACCTTCGTCCCGCCCTGCGCGGTCGCGCAAGCGGCGAGAAGGAGTATCGAGGCAGAGACAATACCGAATGCCCGCCGCATGTTCATCATTCGCTCCTTGCCGGGGCGCCGCGTACGGAGGCTCCCCGAATACGAAGAAAGGGCACCCCCGCGCCCGCGGAGGCGGAGGATGCCCGATGGAAGGCGCCCGTCGTGCGGTCGGGGCCTTCAGGCCCGAACCGCCCACGCGGGATTCCCCGAAAGGCCGGCGCCGGTCAGGCGGACGGCCCGGATCGT
>JAKLEE010000027.1 GCA_022703215.1 Spirochaetota bacterium
AGGACGGCGAGATCGTCGTCTATACCGCCCCCGACGCCTTCGAGGCCGTGCTCAACGCCATCAACGAGAAGGGCATGGAGACCGACGGCGCGGAGGTGTCCATGGTTCCCGCGACCTGGGTCGACGTGGACAAGGACGCGGGCGGCAAGCTCCAGAAGCTCATCGACAAGCTCGAGGAGAACGACGACGTCCAGAACGTGTACCACAACGCCAACATCCCCGAGGATATCGACGAGTAAGCCCGAGCCGGACGGCCCGATCGCGTCCGTCATTCGAAAGGCCGGCACCCAGCGGGGGCCGGCCTTTCGCGTATTGGGCATAGACCCCGGGCTCGCCTCAGTCGGCTGGGGCGTCGTCGAGGGCGGCGCGCGCCTGCGCTGCCTCGGCTACGGGCATATCGCCACCGCCGCCGACCTGCCCCTGGAAAAGCGCCTGGCCGCCATCAGGGATGGCATTGTTGCCGTGCTCGAGGAATTCGCGCCCGACGAAGGTGCCATGGAAGCGCTGTACTTCTCGAAGAACGTGACGAGCGGCCTGCTCGTGGCCGAAGCCAAGGGAGTCATCCGGCTGGCCTGCGGCGACCGTTCCCTCGCCCTGGTCGAGTACCGGCCGGACGAGCTCAAGAAGGCGCTCGTCGGTTCGGCGCGCGCGGAGAAGGCCGAAATGCAGAAATTCGTGGCGCTGGTGCTCGGGCTGGACCGGATTCCGAAACCTGACCACGCCGCCGACGCCCTGGCCGCTGCCGTCTGCCACTGCCACGCACGGGCCGTTGATCCGCGTCTGGTCCGGCGGCTATAATCCGCCCCATGCTCAATTCAGTACGGGGCGAGATCACCGAGAAGCGCTTCGACCGCCTCCGCGTCGACACCGGCGGCGTCGAGTGGGAGTTCCTCGTGAGCGCCCGCTCGATCGACGCCTTCGGCCGCGTCGGCGAAAAGGCCCGCGTATTCGCATGGCTGCTCCACACCGAGAAGGACATGCGGCTCTTCGGCTTTCCGACCGAGGCCGAGCGCGAGGTCTTCCTCCAGCTGATCAAGGTGGACGGCATCGGCCCGAAGGCGGCCCTGAAGATATTGACCGGCATCCCGCATGCCGAGCTGGCGCTCGCCCTCGAGACCGAGGACCTCGCGCGGCTCGAGCGCGTGCCGGGCCTGGGCCACAAGACCAGCCAGAAGCTGGTGCTGGCCCTCAAGGGCAAGCTGGTTTCAGGCGCACCGGGCTCTTCCCCGGCGAAGGCCGGACCGCACGAGGACATAGTCCGCGCCCTCGTGGAGATGGGTTTCGAGCGTAAGGCCACCGCCGCCGCGGTGAAGGAGGCCGCCCGGGAGGCCGGCGCGCTCTCCGGACAGGCCCTCGAGCAGGAACTCTTCCGCAGGGCCCTCGTGGCCCTGAGCGCGTAGGCTCCGCGTGGAGAAGGGCATGGACGAGGGGCGCGGCACGACGGACCCCGCCTGGGTTCCCGGCGACGACTCCGACGAGCCGCGGCTCCGGCCGCAGGCGCTCGCGGACTTCCTCGGGCAGGAGCGACTCAAGGAGAACCTCGCGGTCTTCGTGCGGGCCGCCCGCGAACGTTCGGAAGCCCTCGACCACGTCTTTCTCATGGGGCCGCCCGGCCTCGGCAAGACCACGCTCGCGGGCGTCATCGCGCACGAGCTCGGCGTCGACTTCAAGGCCACGAGCGCCCCCGCCCTCGACAAGCCGAAGGACCTGGCGGGCATACTCTCCACCGTCACCGAGCGCTCGGTCTTCTTCATCGACGAGATCCACCGCCTGAAGCCCGTCATCGAGGAAATGCTCTACACCGCGATGGAGGACTTCGAGCTCGACTGGATCATCGGGCAGGGGGCGAGCGCGCGCACCATCCGCATACCCGTGCCGCCCTTCACCCTGATCGGGGCCACCACCAAGGCGGGCATGGTATCGAGCCCGCTCTCGAGCCGCTTCGGCATCAACCTGCGCTTCGGCTTCTACGGGACGGAGGAGCTCGTCGCCATCGTCAGGCGGAGCTCGCGCATCCTCGGCGCCGAGGTCGATCCCGACGCCGCCGAGCGCCTGGCCGCCTCGTCCCGCGGTACCCCGCGCGTGGTGAACCGCCTGCTCCGGCGCATGCGAGATTACGCCCAGGTGCTCGGCGACGGCCGCGTCACGCTCGCCGTGGTGGAAGAGGGGCTCGCCCGCCTCGAGGTGGACGCCTACGGGCTCGAGCGCCACGACCGCGACGTCCTCGAGGCCGTCATCGGAAAGTATTCGGGCGGCCCCGTCGGAGCCGAGACCCTGGCCATCTCGGTGGGCGAGTCGATCGAGACCCTCGAGGACTATGTCGAGCCCTACCTGATCCAGGCGGGCTTCCTGCAGCGCACGCCGCGGGGCAGGGTCGCCACCAGGCTGGCCTGGACCCACCTCGGTTTCAAGCCGCCCGAGACGCCCGGCGGCCTGCCCTTCTGAGCGGCCCGCCAACCGGGCGGCCCGCGCTCCGAGAAGCCCGCCGTTCCGAGAAGCCCGCCGTTCCGAGAAGCCCGCCGTTCCGGGCGGCCATGCCGGAACGGCGCCGTTTCCACCGTTCACCCGATCACGGCGCTAAAGCGCCAAATTCCGGAGCCTTCCATGAAGACCAGCGATTTCGAGTTCGAGCTGCCCGACGAGCTGATAGCCCAGTACCCGACCCCCGAGCGCGGCGGGAGCCGCCTTTTCGTGCTCGACCGCGCCTCAGGCGCGACGACCCACGCCAAGGTGGCCGAGCTCCCCGCCTACCTTCCCGAGGGCGCCCTGCTCGTCTTCAATGATTCCAAGGTCCGGAAGGCCCGGATCTATGGCGAAACCGAGGCAGGGGGGAAGGCGGAGTTCCTTCTCGTGCGGAAGCTCCCAGACGGGCTCTGGTCCTGCATGGCGGTCAAGGCGAAAAAGCGCGTTCCCGGCTCCCGCTACCGCTTCGCCGAGGGGCGGGTCGCTTCCGTGGTGCGGGAAGACGGGGAGCTCCGGGTCCTCTCCTTCGAACCGGAGCTCGACGAGGACTGGATCGAGCGGAACGGGCACATTCCCCTGCCGCCCTACGTCAAGCGCGAGGACGGGGCCTTCGACGCCGAGCGCTACCAGACCGTGCTCGCCGCGACGCCCGGTTCGGTCGCGGCGCCGACCGCGGGCCTCCATTTCACGGGCGCCCTGCTCGACGCGATACGCGCGAGGGGCTGCGAGCTCGCGCGGGTCACGCTCCACGTCGGCCTCGGCACCTTCCTTCCCGTGCGCGTCGAGGAGCTCGAGGACCACCGCATGCACGAGGAGGAGTACACCGTGTCCGCGGAGACCGCCGCCGCCTTCGCGCGCGCCCGCTCGGAAGGGCGCCCCGTCGTGGCGGTGGGCACCACGAGCGTCCGCACCCTCGAGTCGGCTTGGGCCGACGGCGCGCTGCGGGTCGGGGACGGGGCGACGAGCATCTTCATCTACCCGGGCTACCGCTTCAGGGCGGTGGACCGGCTCTTCACCAATTTCCACACCCCCGGTTCGACCCTGCTCATGCTGGTCTCGGCCTTCGCCGGGCGCGAGCGGATCCTGGCCGCGTACGCGGAGGCCGTGCGGGAGCGCTACCGCTTCTTCAGCTACGGCGACGCGATGCTGATCCTGTAACGATGGAAGGCGGGCCCGCGGCCCGGGCGGCTAGGCGGACGGGGCCGGCTCCTGCCGCGCGGCCAGGCGCGCGGTGAAGCGCCAGTCGGCGATAAGCTCCACGAGCTCGGGTGAGAACTGCGCGTCGATGCCGACCTTCCGCACGCCCGAGGGCAGCCGTTCCGAACCCGCGACTGCGCCCGCCACGCTGAACTGGTACTTCCTGAAGAAGAGCTTGACCTGCACCGTCGCCTTGGGCTCCAGCTCCGGCGCCTGCATGGGCAGGAGGAAGTCGAGGCGCGCGCTCGTGAGCTGGAAGAGGGCCGCCTTGAAGGGCTCGCCGCCGGCGGCGATGGTGGCGTAGCTGTTGTAGCCCATGCCCTTGGAGGTTTCCGCGTTCATGGGGACCGTCGGAGTGCGGTACTCGTCGTACTCGGCCTTGAGCCGCTCGATGAGGGCGAAATAGTCGGCGAAGGCGGCCGCGAGGTCGGGCGGGCAGGGCTTCCATTCGACGGCCACGAGCCCCACGTTGTCCCGGCCCTTCATCGGCGCGATGGAGCTCATGGTGCAGCGCGCGAAGATCTTGAGAGGCTTCTGGCTGTCCGCCGGCTGCATGGAGAGCGCGAGCCCCCCGAGCGAGCCGGCATAGCGCTGGAAGAACGCGAGCTCGTCCCGCGAGAGGAAGCAGAGCAGCACCGCCCGCTTGAGGCCGAGGCGGAAGGGCGCGCAGGCGAGGTTGTAGGTGTCCAACCTCAGCGCGGTCTGCGAGGGGTCGATGCCGAGCTTGAGCGAGGCGAAGGGCCCCATTGCGATGAGCTCGTCCGCGTATCGCTGGAGCGCGTCCTCGGCCTGAGTCTTCTGCATACGACAGTTTTCGCTCCGGATCCTCCCCGCGTCAAGCGCGCCTCCGTTGGCAGTTGGCCTGCGCTGCGCGGTCCGGAGGGGAACGCGCGGACTCTCAGGGCGCGGAGACGATGAAGACGGCGGGCTCCTTGCCCGGTTCCCAGTGCCGCGCGCGCCAGCCGGAGACCGGTTCGGAGACCACCCGCTCCTCCTCGGTCATGAGGGCGAAGGCCAGGGCCAGGCGGGTATCCGGTTTGAGCACGCGGAGCGCGTCGGCGAGCAGGACCTTGTTGCGGTACGGGGTCTCGATGAAAAGCTGGGGAACGCCGCGGGCGCGGGCGGCGCGTTCCACCTCGAGCAGGGCCTTCTCGCGGGCCGAGCGTTCCGCGGGCAGGTAGCCCCGGAACTCGAAGCGCTGTCCGTCGAAGCCCGAGGCCATGAGGGCCATGAGCAGGGCCGAGGGGCCCGGCCAGGGGACGACCCTCACGCCGGAGCGGTGGGCGAGCGCGACGAGCTTCGAGCCCGGGTCCGCGACGCAGGGCAGGCCGGCTTCCGAGACGATGGCTCCGTCCTCGCCCGAGAGCAGGGGCTCGAGCAGGGCGGGAACCTCGTCGTCCCGGGTGTGCTCGTCGAGCACGGCCATCCGGACCGCGTCGAGCGCGACCCGATCCATGAGTCGCGCGAGGAAACGCCAGGCGCTCTTTTCGTTCTCCACGACGAAATACCGGATACCGCGCACCGTGTCGACCAGGGCCGGCGCGAGCACGCGCGCGGGCTCGCCGCCGATCGGGGTCGGGACCAGGTGGAGGAGGCCGGGGGCAGGGGTGCCGTTCATCGGGCCACTCCCGCGCGGAGGGCGTCGAACGACTCGTCGACGGCGGCGAGGAAGCGCTCGATCCAGGGCGCGCCGACCCCGTCCTCCTCGAAGCGCGCCCGCCACGACTGCCGCGCGGCCTCGATCTCGCGGCGCTGCAGGGGAAGCCGCTTCCCGATGAGCCCAGTCTCGGTCTCCCGGTCGCGGAGGAAGAGCGGACCGCCGAGCGCGGCGCGGAATTCGTACAGCGAGCCCTTCGCGGCGCGCGCCAGGCAGGTGAAGACTCCCGTATCGGCCGCCGGCCAGAGCGGATAGCCGATTTTCCGCACGAGGGAAAGGTCCCAGGGGTCGAAGGGAACCCGGACGCGGACGAGTATCTCGCCGGTCGGGACGAGGGGCTTGCGGTCCCTCCCCGCGAGGCGGCCGACCGCCATCCAGCGCGAGCCCGAGGCGCCCCGGAATTCGGCGATGGCGTCGAGGCAGGCGAGGGCGGCAAAAAGGTCGCCGAAGCGCTCCCGGCCCAGCAGGTTGCCGCCGAGGGTCGCCAGGTTCCTGAGTCCCTCCGTGCCGACGCCGGCGGCGGCTTCGGCCAGCGCCTCGGGAACGGCCCCCTCGCCGAGTGCGGCAAGCTGCGCGAGGCTCACCATGGCGCCCAGGTCGAGCGCCCGGTCGGAACGCCCGATGGCGCGGAGCTCCGGCACCTTGTCGAGCGAGACGATGGTGGGGGGCAGCTCGGGGCGACGACCCACCCGGAGCCTCAGTATCTCGGTGCCGCCCGCCCAGACCAGGGCGTCCTCGTGCTTGCGGAGCAGGCCGAGGGTTTCGATCAGGCTGGTCGGGGCGAAAACCTCGCTAACGCGCATGCGGCCACTTCCTTTCGGAGCGCAGCTCGACCGCGGCGCGGACGCCACGGACCAGGGCCGACGGCTCGACGCAGCGGCACTGCACGGTCTGCATGGCCTCCAGGATTCTCCGCTCGCTGGCGCCCGCGGCCTCCTCGAGGAGGAGGCCCGCGATGAGGACGCGCTGCGGCGTGCAGAATTCGCACGCGGCCACGCCCGCCCGGGCGAAGCCCGCGGCTACCGACTCCCCTTCCTCGGTGCGGGCGTAGGCGCGGGGGCTGACTATCTCCGCGCCGCGGACCCGGAACGCCGGCACCAGGCAGGAAAGGACGAGCTTGCCGTCCATCAGCACCACGCAGCGGCCGCAGCGACCGGCCCTGCAGTCGGAGCCGACGCCGGCTTCGGGAAATTCCTGGGCCAGCACGTCCGAGAGGCGGTCGGTCGCGCGCGCCCTGCACGAGACGTCCGCGCCGTCGAGGATGAAGTCGATGGTCATGTCGCGCGTATCCTTTCCGCCACCAGCTCGCCTTCCACCGGAAGCGTGTCGATGCCGATGCCGGCGGCGAGGGCGACGGCGTTGGCGAAGGCAGCCGGAACACAGTCGAAGGGGAGCTCCCCGATGCCTCGGGCCTGGACCCGCTTGCCCTCGAGGATGAACTCGATGCCGATCGGCGGTACGGCAGTGAGGGGCATCAAGCGGTATCCCGCGTACGCATCGACGCCGAGCCCCTCCGGGGATGGATCCAGCCGTTCCCAGGCGCACTGGGAAAGGGCGAGCACGGCCGCGTTCTCGAGCGAGCGACGGGCGTGCCGCTCGTCGTGGAGCCTGCCCGGGGCCACCGCGATCCAGACGCCCGTGGCGCGAGGCTCGAGGCTCCAGGCGTCCAGCTCGAGCTCCACCACCGCCCCGCCGAGCGCCGCGTCCTCGAAGGGCGCGCCCTCGGCGCCCTCGGCCGTCCAGGAAACCGGATTCGCCACGCGCGCCGTGCTGCGGGCCACGATGGGCAGGGGTTCCCGGAAGCGGCGGCGCTTGACGGTGGCGCAGGCCCGTTCGATGAGCGACGCCACGATCGTGACGTTCCGGGAGAGCACGGAGGGGCCGGAATTCGGGGCTTCCCCCGTGGCGGGCGGCTCGAGCGCGACATCGGACGGATCGAGGGCGAGCATGGCCGCGGCGCTCTCGCGCCAGATCCGCTCGACCGAGGCGCTGCCCGGCACGGCGCTCGAGCGGATCGCGAGGCGGAGTTCCTTGTCGAGCTCGACCTCTACCGAGTAGGAGTTCGGCACCGAGCCGCCGACGAAAGCGCCGGACAGCTGGCGCGCGAAGGCTATGCCGATTCCCCGCCAGGGACCTTCAGCTCCGCCCGCGCGGTCCGCGAGGCCGTAGCTCGCGCGCTTGCGGTCGAAGTCGCTCATGCGCCGCAGGGCCGCCGAGAGCGCGTCGAAAGGCCAGGTCTGGCCGAACGGCGTTCCGGTGGGCGTGGCGGAACCCTTGCGGAGCAGGTTGCGCGCGCGCCAGTCGACCGGGTCGGCGCCCGAGGCGGCGGCTGCCCGTTCCGCTATGCGCTCCATGGCGAAGTTAGACTGGGCGTCGCCGATTCCCGCCAGCGAACCGAGGGGCGGGGTGTCCGTGGAGACCGCGTAGCCCTTGACCGAGAGGTTCGGGCACGCGTAGACGCCTTGGGCGCCGAGGCAGGCCCGGGCGACCAGCTCTTCGGCCAGGGGACCGTAGGCTCCCACGTTGAGCGCCAGCGAGACCTCGAGCGCCGACAGGTTCGACTCGCCGTCGAGGGCCGCACGGTACGAGGCCCGGTAGCGCGCACGCTTGGGGCTGACGCGGAAATCCTCCTCGCGGGGCAGGACGAAGCGCACGTTCCGGCGGGAAAGCCAGGCGGTCAGGGCCGCTTGCGCGGCCATCAGCGAAGGGTACCAGATCCTGCCGTCGAGGTGGGGGCCGGCGGGGCCGGGGCGCACGATGATCTCGGCCGGCGGGACGCCGAGGGCCCCCGCGACGGTGTCGCGGACATGGTAGGGCCACTGCGTGCCGCAAACGACCAGGAGCTTGTCGTAGTCGAATCCGGCGAAGGCGCCCTGGGGCTCCGCGTACCAGTGCTCCTGGGAACCGACTTCGAAATCGCCTTCGACGATGCGCGAGGCCACCGAGAAAGCCAACTCGCTGTCGCCGAGCTTCAGGGTCCTCCGCGCGAGCACCTGGTCGGAGGAGAAGCGCCCGAAGTCGAGGAAGGGCGCCTCTTCGTCGACGAGGACGTTCGTGCGGTCGCGCAGCTCCTCGAGGGCTTCCAGGTCGGGGCCGACGAGGAGGGCCACCGCCTCGCCGCGGTAGCGGACGCGGTCCGACGCGAGCAGGGGTACGGCCACCCCGAAGGAGCTGACCTCGTTGCGCCCCGGAATGTCGGAGGCGAGTACGGCGCGGTAATCCTTGCCCAGGCGCGGCAGCTCCACGCCGCGGAGCGTGCCCCTGGAAACGGGCGAACGGACCGCCACGACGTGCAGCATGCCCGGGACGCGGAGCTCGGAGAGCGGCGTCGTCGCGGCGTCGGCGAGCTTCGAAGCGGGCATCAGGCTCCGGCTCCCGCTCCCGCTCCCGCGATCCTCCGGACCGCGGCGGCCACCTTCTCGACGGCCTCCGGGTCGAGGCCCTGCGAGGCGGGCAGGGAGACCTCCGCGCGGAACGCGGCGAGGGCCCGGGGAAACGATCCGGGTTCGAGGCCGTAGCGCCGGGCCCAGTAGGGCATCAGGTGCAGGGGTATGAAGTGGACGGAGGCGCCGATGCCCTCCGCGCGGAGCCGCTCGATGAACTCGTCGCGGCCGATCCCGAGGAGGACTTCGTCGACCGAGAGGGCGTAGAGATGCCAGGCGTGCCCCGGACCCCGCGGCGGCAGTCCGATGCCGGGGAGGCCCGCGAAAGCCGCGTCGTAGCGGGCGGCGATGGCCTCGCGCTCCGCGAGGAAGCGGTCCGCCTTGGCCAGTTGTGCCCGGCCGATGGCCGCGAGGAGGTCCGGCAGGTTGCACTTGTAGCCGGCCTCTACCACCGCGTAGCTCCAGGCCGCGGTCTTGGCGGTGTAGCGGTCCCAGACCGCGCGGTCGATGCCGTGCGTGCGCATGAGCGAGATGCGGTCGGCCACACGGGGATCGCGGGCGACCACCATGCCGCCCTCTCCCGTGGTGATGGTCTTGGTGGCGTAGAACGAGTATACGCCCACGTCGCCGATAGTGCCCGCGTAGCCCTCCGGCAGTTTCGAGGGGAAGGCGTGGGCGGCGTCCTCGACCAGGGCGGCTCCGTGGCGCTCGCAGAGCGGGGCGATCAGGTCGAGCCTGCAGGGCAGGCCGCCGATGTGGACGGCGATGACCGCCTTGACCTTGGGCGTGCGCGCGAGCAGCTTGCCGAGGGCCTCCGGATCGAGGTTGTAGCTTCCTTCCTCGATGTCGCAGAAGGCCACTTCGGCGCCGAGCTGCCTCGCCACGGCCGCGGTAGAGGCGAAGGTGTAGGGGCTCGTCACCACGACGTCGCCCGGGCCGACCCCGAGGGCCTCGAGGGCCAGGTGAAGGCCGCTGGTGGCCGAATTGACCGCGAGCGCGCGGTCGACGCCGAGGAAGGCGGCGAACTCCTGTTCGAAGGCCAGGGCGACCTTGCCGGTGGTGAGCCAGCCGGAGCGCAGCACCTCGAGGACGGCGGCTTCCTCCTCCTGCCCGATGGAAGGCTGGGCGAAGGGGACGAAGTCAGAATTCGCTTTCATCGTTGGGCACCTCGAGGTCGGGATTCCCGGCGCGGAGGATCTCGCGCAGGGCGCGCCGGTTGCGGTACTCGCCCGGGCGCTTCTCGTCGAATGAGCAGACCGGGCGGAGTGCGGCAAGGAGCCGCTCGAGCTCCCCGTCGTCGTCGCCGTCCCGCTCGAGGACGTTGAGGCGGGGATAGGGCGTGGGGACGATGCGCTCGTCCTCAGCCGCGAGCCTTTCGTGGAGGCGCTCGCCGCGGCGGAGGCCGATGTAGCGGATCGGGATGTCGACTCCGGGTTCGAGCCCCCGGAAGCGGATCATCTGCTCGGCCAGCTCGCGGATGTTGATCGGGTCGCCCATGTCGAGGATGTAGGTCTTCCCGGCGGAGCCGACGCCGCCGGCCTTGAGCACGAGCGAGCAGGCCTCGGGGATGGTCATGAAAAAGCGCGTCGCCTCGGGGGCGGTCACGGTCACGGGGCCGCCCTTGTCGATCTGGGCGGCGAAGAGCGGGATGATCGAGCCGCGCGAACCGAGCACGTTCCCGAAGCGCACCACCATGAACGCCGAGCGGCCGCTCGCCGTGCCGGCGGCGCGGCGCACGATGCGCTCGGACAGCCGCTTCGAGACGCCGTAGACCGATACCGGCTCGACCGCCTTGTCGGTGGAGATCAGGACGAAGCGCTCGACGCCCGCCGCGAGCGCCGCGTCGACGAGGTTGAGCGTGCCGAACACGTTGTTCTCGACCGCGGCCACGGGGTTCTCCTCCATCATCGGGACGTGCTTGTACGCCGCCGCGTGGAAGACCACCTGGGCCTTGAGGCGCTTCAGGATGAAGCGTACGTAGTCCCGGTCCTTCAGTTCCCCGATGACGGGGACGATGGAGGTGCGCTCGCCGACCCCTTCCTCCTGCAGCAGGCGCAGGTCGCGGTCGATGCGGTAGATCGAGTTCTCGCCGTGGCCGAAGAGGAAGAGGCGCTCGACGCCGGCGGACAGCAGCTGTCCCGCCAGTTCGGAACCGATGGAGCCGCCCGCGCCGGTGACGAGCACGCGCTTTCCGCGGAGCCAGGCCAGGCTCTCCTTGAGGCCGACCTTGACCGGGTCGCGGCCGAGCAGGTCCTGGGGGTCGATCTGGCGCGCCTGGATGATGTGCGGATCGCCTTCGAGTATCTGGGCGACGCCGGGGATGATGCGGATGCGCGCGAAACCCGCCGCGGCCAGCAGCGCGTGGAGCTCGCGCAGGAGCTCCCTCGAGGCGCTCGGTATGGCGATGATCGCCTCATCGGCGGGGGTGAGCGAGATGAGCTTGACCACGTCGCGGACGGGGCCGAGCACGGGCACGCCTTCGACGCGACGCCCGATCTTGGCGGGATCGTCGTCGAGAAAGGCCACGACGCTGCCGAGGACGCGCTTGCGCGCGATCTCCCGTGCGATGGCCCTGCCGGCGAAGCCGGCCCCGATCACGTAAATGCGGCTTTCCTCACGCGTGTCCATGTTGGTCATCCGAACCCCTCGGGAGGCGTTCGACGAACTCGGCACCGAGGTCGACGGCGAAGGAATCGGCGCACATGGCAAGGCGTACCTTGACGCGGCCCTTGCGCCTGTCGACCCTGATGATCGAGCCCTCGAGCCCCTTGAGGGGCCCTTCGAGGACGACGATGCGGTCGTTCTCGTCGAAGCTCACCTTCGATATATCGGCGCGACGACCGAAGGATATGAAGTGGGAGAGCAGTTCGAGGTCGCGGCCGAACAGGGGCTTGCGGTCGATGTTGCTCGGCAGGAAGCGGCCGAAGCCGTCGACGCGCTTGATGATCCAGTACGCGTCCGCCGGGAGGGTCTCGTCGGGCGAGGAAATGAAGACGTAGCCGGGGAACACGGGGCGCTCTTCCTTCTTCGTCGTGCCGCCCTTCCGGATCGACAGGACCCGGGTCGGCACGAAGGCACCCGCGAGGGCCGGATCGACGCGGCGGCCGATCAGGTTTCCGACCTCGTTCTCCTTGCCGGTCCGGACCTGGGCGGCGTAATAGACCATGGGGCTGCATCCTCCGGAGGCCTCGAGTATATCACGCGGCAGGCGGAGGCAGGAAGCGGGAGCTGGCCCGGGAGCGGGGGCGGGCGCGGCGGCTCCGCCGGAACGGACTTTGCCGCGCTTCGCGGGCCGGGGCTAATCCCGGGGCGTCCGCGGGCCGATAGGTGAAGGAGGGAAGGAATACCGTAGTGTCGAAACGCGCAGCCATGGCCGCCGCAGCCTCGCTCGTCCTCCGTCTGGCCGTCGTCGCCCACACCGTGGGCGTCGTGCTGGTCGAGGAGGATTCGCCGCTCCTCGCCCTCGTCGACAGTTCGACCGCGTCCGAGGCCCTCGCTTCGGGAGCGCTCGACGCCCTGTTCGACGCGGGGCAGATAGCGGTCGGTTCGCCGACTCTCCGCGCCCCGCGGGAAACGTGGGCGGATCCCGCGTTCGCCCTTTCCGGGGCGCGCGAGGGGTGGGTGGATTTCCTTGTCCTCATGTTCGTGAGCTATAGGGGAGGCGCGCCCGGACAGACCATGGCGATACCCGGGTCGCTTTCCTGGCGCCTCGTGCGCGTGGCCGACGGAGCGCTGCTCGGGAGCGGCTCGATCGCGGGGCCCCCCGACGCGCCTGACCTCCTCGCCAGGCTCGCGGCCCGTTCCAAGGCGCTCGGCGCCGCCGCCGCGAGCTCCTGTCTCGCACAGATCGACCCGTTCCGAACTCCGGGAGGGAAACCGTGAAACGCATCGCATCCTCGCTCATCCTGGTCCTCGCCGCGGCGACGGCCCTCTCCTCGTCTTCCTGGGAGGGCTCCGCGATGATGGGCGCCTACGGAGAATTCCCGGCCACGGGACTCTTCGCGGCCTGCAACTCGTTCGAGCGGAATACCGCCGTCGAGGTCCGCAATGTCGAGAACGACCGCATCGTGACCGTCATCGTGACCAAGGGGCTGTCGAGCGCAGGCATCTTCATGGTGCTGTCGCCGGAGGCAGCCCTCGCCCTCGGCATCGATGCCGGCGCCGTCGCGAGGGTGGCCGTATCGGAGCCCAGGTCGGTGGCCGACATCGGCTCCCCGACCTCGCGCGGGGATACGAGCGATCCGGACTTCAATCCTTCCGTCCTGGCGCGCAAGGCGGCGGCGGAAGCCGCCGCGCGCGGCGCCGCTCCGGCCCCGGTCGCCGCGAGTCCCGCCATTACCGCGCCCGTCGCGACAGCTCCGGTCGCGACCGCTCCCGTCGTCGCAGCGCCGGCCGGAACCGCTCCGGTCGCGCCGGCTCCGGTCGCGACCGCTCCCGCGGCCACTCCGGCTTCGACCCGGCCTCCCGAGCTCATAGCCGCCGACCCCGTCCCCGCGACCGTCGCGTCGAAGCCCTCCGCGGCCCCCCTGCCGGCTCCGGTTCCCGCCCCGGCCAAACCGGTCGCAGCCCCCGTCCCGACCCCCGTTGCGGAGGCTCCCCGGCCTCCCGAAGTGTTCCACACCCCGAAGATGCCTTCAGCGGGGTCCTCGCTCGCGCGCTCGACGCTGATCGAGCCCGTTCCGCCGCCCGAGCTTCCGTCGGTGTTCGCGGGACTGCCGTGGCCCGGAATGGCCGCGGCTTCGTTGCCCCCGGCATCATGGGCCGAACCCCGCCCGCCCGCACCCCCCGCCGCTCCCGTCCTTGTCCCCGAGGACCGCGCCTTCCTCCTCGCTCTCGAGCGGGCCCGCAAGGAAGGCGTGTCGGTCTCCGCGGAGCTTTTGGACGCGCGCTTCCAGATCACTCCCGAGGAGCTCGCCCTCGTCATGGCCCTCGAGCGCCCCGGCCTCGAGTCCTTTGTCGCGTCGGCGTCGCTCTACGACCCTCCCTACGACCTGAGCCCCGGAGAGCTGGCCTTCGCGCACGAGCTCCTCCGTGCCGGCCGCGAGGAAGGGCCGGCGGCCGTATTCCTGCACGATCCGTCGGCCCCCGGCGCGGAGAGGGCGCTCGCCTACGGCATCGAGGCGCCCGAGCCGCTTTCGCCCGAGATTTCCGCCCTCCTGTCCGAGCCTGGTCTGGCTCCGGGCGAGATTCCCGGGATCCACGACCTTGTCGCCGCCCCGGCCCTGGCCATGGCCATTCCCGAGCTGGCGCTCGACGAGGGCGTCATCCGCATCGAGGAAGGCGAGTTCGCCAGCCTCCACGACTTCGACGCCCCGCCGTCCGCCGAGGCCTGGCCCGGCGATTTCGCCCTGCACGATCCGGAACTCGAGGGCAAGGAAACCCCCTCGGTAGCCTCCGGGCGCGTCCTCCATCCGTTCCCGGCCTTCGCCGAGGCAAGCCTTTCGGAACCCGACCTCGTCGGCCCCGAGGCGAGCCCGCCGTCCTTCCGTCCCTCCGGCGCCGCCATCGACGCCGCGCTGGCCGATCCGGCCCTCGAGACACCCGATGGCGAAGGCCGCCTGCCTGCTCCGGCCGGTTCCGAAGCTTCCGTCGCATTGTCGGATCCTGCGCTTGAGCACCCCGAAGCCGCCGCGCGCCTGCCGGCTCCGGCCGAGGCGGTCGCCGAGGCGGTCCTGGCCGATCCCGGCGAGAAGTCCGTAGCGACAGCTCCCGCCCCCGTTCCCGCCGCGCCGCTCGTCGTACCATCCGCGACGGTGACGGCCGCCTCAGCGCCGTCCCCCGCTCCCGCCGGACCGCTCGCGGTATCGGTCGAACCCACCTCGCCGCGTCCCCCGAGCGCGGCGCCAGCCGGGACGGTTCCCGTTGCGGCGTCGACCCCGGCCCCGGCCGCCGCGCCGGCCGCCGCGCCGGCGACGCTCCCGGGCAGGGTGACCGTGGTGGCGGGCCTCGAAAAGGGCGCCTTCTACATCCAGCTGGGAGCCTACACAGACCTCCCCGCGCTCGAGCTCGCCGCGGCCCGCGTCATGGATCTGGGAACCGTGCTCGCTGAGCGCATAGCCGGAAAGGACGGCAAGACCGCCTGGAGACTCGTCCTCGGACCGCTCGGCCGCGACGAAAGCGGCGTGGCGCTGCTCCGGGCCAAGTCCCTCGGCTTCCGCGACGCCTTCCTCAAGAAAGGCACCTGAAGATAAAGGCCCCGCGGCGCGCTCCCCGCGGAGAGCCTCCGTGAAGCGGACCCCGGAGCGACTGAAGCGGACCGGCTCGCGCCTCCCGCAGGCGTGGCGGAATCAGGTCCGGTCCAGGGCGTTTACAGAATAAAGGGGAGGAAGGGACGCGTTCCCTTCCTCCCCTTGCCATATCTAAGTTCCCCGATGGTAGCTGTCGGCCTTACTTCCGTCCCCGGCGCCTATCCGGCGCCGATCAGTAGGTGAAACTCATGGCCTCGAACTCGGCGCGGACCCTGGCGACGCGCTCGAGCTCTCGCGCGATGATGCGCACGTAGTCGAGCTCCCCCGATTCGATGCGGGCCGCCTCGTCCGACCAGGCCTGTACTTCCTCGAGGTGCGTGAAGCGAAGGCCTTGGGCCTTGCGGGCCCACTCGACCGCGGCCGGCCAGTAGGCGAGCGCCGCGCGGTACGCGGTTTCCGCTATGGCGAGGCTTTCGAGATTCTGGTCTTTCCAGGGCGCGTTGTAGAAATAGGCGACCCGCTTGTCGTACTTCGCGCCGAGCCTCAAGTGCTGCTCGATGAGCTTGAGCTCGAGGTGCATGTTGAGGAGGTAGCGGTAGCGCTCCCATTCGCGCTCGCTCTCGATCCGCGCCAGGGCGTACAGCGGATTGGCGAAGTCGGCCTTCTGCGCGCGCTCGAGCCAGTAGATGTTCTCGATGGTGTCGTCGGGGTACTGGATGTAATGGGTGTGGAACAGTCGGTAATATTGTTCCTTGTAATAGACCGGATACGACGAGGCCGGGCCGAGGGGCAGCAGGGAGAGGAGGATCAGCGTGGCCAGGGCGCGTTTCATCACCCTACGAGTATCGGCTCGCGGACGGTCTACGCTGAGCGCGGGATGGAGAGGCCACCCCGCGCCAGGGCTTCGGCCACCGCCTCGGCCACCTCGGCCGGGCTTTGCGAGGCGTCGATGCGCTCCAGGCGGAACGAGCCGGCGCTCCAGCGCGCGAAGGCAGCCTCGTACGCGGCGGCCAGGGCGCGCTGGAACGCGAGCGTCTCGTAGATGTCCCGGTCCGGCCGGGATCGTATCCGCTCCAGGGAAATTTCGGGGTCGATCTCGAAATAGAGGACGAGGGCGGGCAGGGGGAAGCCGCGGTTCAATTCCCAGGGCGTGTCGTCCCCGCAGGCGGTTCCCTGGTAGGCGAGCGAGGAGAAAAGGTAGCGGTCGCTCAGCACCCACTCGCCGCGCTCGAGGCGCTCGAGCACCTGGCCCGGGCCGTGGAGATGCTCGTGGCGGTCGGCGGCGAAGAGCCGCGCGATGGTTCCCGGCGAGGCGGGAAAGCCGCCCCGGAGCGCCTCGCGGATGAGGCGGCCCGTGGGCAGCGCGGTCGGCTCGGCGGTGATCCAATGCGGGATGCCGGCGGCCTCGAGCCGGCCGCGGAGCAGAGCCAGCTGCGTGCTCGTGCCGGCGCCGTCGATGCTCTCGAACGCGATGAAGCGTTCCAGCGTTGCGGCGCCCGGAGCGCCATCGTTGCGTGCCATGGACGCGGAGCATAGCGCGCGGACGTTTTCCCGGCAACCGGGTAAGGAATGGCCAAGCGGACCGGGATATGATAACCTTTCGGTAGTCATGCGATTTGTCCCGGCGCGGGGCGGCCTTCCGCGGCGGAGGCTTGCCGCGGTCGCCGCCCTCATCCTGTCGGGCGCACTCGCCGCGCTCTCGGGGCCGCCCCTGGCCGGTGCCGCGACGCGCGCCTCGGCCTCGTTCGCGGCGGCTACGATCCATGCGCTCGGAGCGCCGCTCGGCCTCGAGATCTCCTACGAATCCGCCTCGCCCTCGGTGCTCGGAACCGTCACTGTCCGCGAGCTCGCGGTGCGCCGGCCCTCCGGCGAGACCCTGCTCTCCGCCGAAAAGGCTTCCATAGGCTACGACGCCCGCGCCTTCCTCGAGGGGGACGCTGGCGCGGCCCTCAGGCGGCTGGAGCTTTCCGGCGTGCATCTCGAGCTCGAGCTCGGGCGCGACGGGCCGCTGATCGAGCGCCTCGCGGAGAGCGCCTCCGGCGACCGGACACCGGGCGAAGGCGCGACCCGCCTCGAGGTCTCCCTGCGCCGCTTCTCGGCCTCGGTCGAGGACGGGCGCGGCGGGTCCTGGCAGCTGGACGGCCGGAGCGCCGAGCTCGCCCTCGAATCGGGCAGGATCGACGCCGCCGTGTCGGGAACGCTCGGAGGCAGGTCTCCGGTCCTCGGGGCCCTCTCCGGCTCGACGCTGGCCTTCTCGGTATCCGGCCGCGGCGATGCGGCCTTCACCACGGGGCGCTGGGAAGCGGAGTTGGCGGTCGAGACCCCCGTGGGCGACCTGAGGTCGCAACGCTTCTCCCTGCTCCTCCGCGGCGGCTCCGTAGAGGCCCGCCGTCTCCGGGACGACGTGCCCATCGACCTTACCGTGCGTCTCGCGCCCGACCTCTCGATCCAGGCCTCCGCCCGCTTCGAGCGCTTCGCGCCGCGACGCAGTTTCTCGCCCCGGGCCCTGCCGCCCGGGCTCGTCCCCTGGCTTTCCGGCACCTACGACGGCGACGCCTCGATCGAATTCGGCGCAAACCTCTCCGAACCGCGCTTCTCGTTGCGCGTGTCCGGCGGCGCGCCCCCCTCGGTGGCCGGCCC
Source organism: Spirochaetota bacterium (assembly GCA_022703215.1). Classification (GTDB taxonomy): domain Bacteria; phylum Spirochaetota; class Spirochaetia; order Treponematales; family UBA12059; genus JAFGNN01. The sequence continues at coordinate 17,529 of JAKLEE010000027.1, forward strand.
CGGCGTGCGCTTCAGCGTGGACGCGTCGGGTTCCCCAGAATCGGTCGCCATCCGCTCCCTCGACGTCTCCTCGAGCGATTTCGACGTGGCGGTGTCGGGCAGCGTCCTGCCGCGGACGCTCGGACTCGACCTCGAGGCGAAGCTGGCGCTGGGCTCCGCCGGCCGCCTGCCCGTGCTCGCGACCCTTCGCGCCCTCGGCGCTTCGGGCGCCTACTTCGCGCTCGCGGACGGCATCTCGGTCGCGGGAGTCGGTTTCGGTGCGCTGGTGGCGAAGGCGGACGTGGTAGACGGCGTGGCGCTGTTCAAGGCGAGCGTCGAGCTCCCGCTCCTGCCGCCTGCCGGATCGACGGGCGCTTCCGTCGACGTAACCGCGGATGGAACCGCCGGCGAGACCGATGCCGGGGACGGGTCGGCCGATTCCCGGCTCGAGCTCGAAGGCGCACTGACCCTCGGCGAGGAGCCCTATCTGGAGGCGCGCGCCACGCTCGGCCGACTCGAGGCGGGGGCTTTCGTGCCCCTGCTGGAAGCCCTGCTCGGCGCGGGCGCGCGGCTCCTGCCGGCCGATCTCGCGCTTTCGTTCAGCCTGTCCCTGGCCTCGGATTTCCGCCGCCTCTCCTGGTCCACCGGCGACCTGGTCGCGGTGGCGCCTTCCCTCGACTTCGCCGCGCGGCTCGCGGCGGCGGGCGGGCTCGAGCACGTCGAAATCCGTTCCTCCGCCATCTCGATCGCGGGTTACCAAGCCTCGGGCTCGGGGCATTATGCCTTCCCCGCGAAGGGGAACCCGTCCTTCGCCGTCGACTTCACGCTCGACGAGATTCCCTACGCGTTCGAGGGGGCCCTGGCCGACGGCGGCCTCGACCTGCGCGGAGACTACGGACTCTCGCTTTCGATCCGGGACGGACCCTTCGGGGCCGAAGCGTCGGTCGCCGTCGAGTCCATGCCCCTGCCGCTGCCCTTCGGCACAGCCCTGCTCGCGCTCGAGGCCGCCGGGACCTGGACGAGCCTCGCGGACTGGTCGCTCCTGGTCGAACGGCTGAGCTTCGATCCGGCCGGCGTCGATTCCCCGGCCATCCCTTCCGTCGCCTTCGGAGCCCTGCTGGACCAGGACGGCGCGACGCTGCGCGAGCTCCGGGTCTCCGACCCCCACTCCTCCCTCACGGGAAGCGCCCTGGTCTCCTGGGTGCTCGGGCTCGACCCGTCGGTAGCGCTTTCGCTTTCGCTCGATTCCGGCGGAGCGGAGCGCTACCGGCTCGACGGCTCCTGGGACGGAACCGTGCTCGGCGCTACCTTCGAATTCGAAGCGTCGCCGCTCGCCCGCGTGCCGGGAGCCGGGCTCAGGGGCGGAGCCTCGGGCACGGCGAGCATCGCGGGAAACGCGGAACGCCTCGCGGTCGACGCCGTGGTCTCGGTGCCGGCGGGGGGCCACCGCGACCAGGAATTCTCGCTGTACGCCCGAGCCTCCTGGCTCGACGGCCGGCTGAGCGTCCGCGAGGCGAAGGGGCGCTACGGCGACAACCGCGTCGAGAAGCTCTCCGCGGATCTGGACCTGGAAGGCGGAACGGCCGCGCTCGAAGCCGACTGGTCGACTCAAGGGGGCATGGCTGCCTCGCTCGAGCTCTCGCTCGGAACCGAGACGCCCGGCGGCTCCCTGCTCGAGGATCCCCTCCGCGCGCGCGGCGCCATCTCCGAGCTCCGCCTCGGGAACCTGCGGGTCGAACGCTGGGGCTTCTCAGGCATGCGCGACCTCGACGGCTGGTCCTTCTCCGGCGACAGGAACGAGCTTTCCGCCCGCATCCTCGGCGACGGGGCTTTCAGCGTGGTGGCGCTGCCGCCGCTGCCGCTCCGCTTCACCGCGCTCGGCCGCTTCGGGTCCACCGTGCAAATCGCCGTCTCCATCTCGGCCAGACTTCGTCCGCTGATGCGGTATGGCTTCTCACCGGAGAGAAGCAGGTACAGCAGCGCTCCCAGGGAATAGACG
>JAKLEE010000270.1 GCA_022703215.1 Spirochaetota bacterium
AAGCCGCCCCTGCGCCGCGACGCCGCCGCGCATCCCGCCCTCGCGTTCGCCCTCGGCGTCGCGCTCGGTGATGCGCACCTTGATGTGGGCCTGGAGGTCCAGCTCGCCGGCGTCGAACGCCACGCGAACCTCGTCCTGGCTCGCGAACAGGCGGCCTTCGCCCTTGGCGTACGGCTTCTCGCGCGTCAGGTAGTACATCCCGAGCACGATGTCCTGGGAGGGCGTGATGATGGCCTTCCCGTCGGCGGGCTTCAGGATGTTGTTCGTGGACATCATCAGGACGCGGGCTTCCATCTGGCTCTCGAGCGAGAGCGGCAGGTGGACGGCCATCTGGTCCCCGTCGAAGTCCGCGTTGTAGGCCGCGCACACCAGCGGATGAAGCTGGATGGCCTTGCCCTCGATGAGCACGGGCTCGAACGCCTGGAAGCCGAGGCGGTGCAGCGTCGGGGCGCGGTTCAGCAGGACCGGGTGCTCCTTGGAGACCTCGGCCAGGATGTCCCACACCACGGATTCTTCTTCGTCCACCATCTTCTTGGCGGTCTTGATGGTCTGGGCGTAGCCGCGCTCTTCCAGCTTGTTGAAGATGAACGGCTTGAACAGCTCGAGGGCCATCTTCTTGGGCAGGCCGCATTGGTGCAAACGGAGTTCAGGTCCTACGACGATGACCGATCGCCCCGAATAATCCACGCGCTTGCCGAGCAGGTTCTGGCGGAAGCGGCCCTGCTTGCCCTTGAGCATGTCGGACAGGGACTTGAGCGGGCGGTTCGAGGCGCCCTTCACCACGCGCTTCTTCTTCGAGTTGTCGAAGAGGGCGTCCACCGCCTCCTGCAGCATCCGCTTCTCGTTGCGGATGATGATGTCGGGGGCGTTGAGCGCCTGGAGGCGCTTCAGGCGGTTGTTGCGGTTGATGACGCGGCGGTAGAGGTCGTTGAGGTCGCTCGTGGCGAAGCGGCCGCCGTCGAGCTGGACCATGGGCCGGAGCTCGGGCGGGATGACCGGCACCACGTCGAGGATCATCCACTCGGGCTTGTTGCCGGAGCTGCGGAAGGATTCGACGATCTCGATGCGCTTGAGGAGGCGCTTGTCGGACTTCGGGCCCTTCTCGATCATCCTGGCGCGGAGCTCGACGGCCAGCTCGTCGAGGTCGATGCCCTCGAGCAGCGAGCGGATGGCCTCGGCGCCCATGCCGGCGGAGAAGGCGCCGCCGAAGCGCTCCTGCGCCTCGTAGTACTCCTCCTCGGTCAGCAGCTGCTGCTTCTTGAGGTCGGTGTCGCCGGCGTCGATGACGACGTACTTCTCGTAGTAGAGCACCGAGCGCAGCGCCGCGACGGCCATGTCGAGGAGCAGGCCCATGCGGCTCGGCACGGAGCGGTAGAACCAGATGTGCGAGACGGGGCTCGCGAGCTCGATGTGGCCCATGCGCTCGCGGCGCACCTTGAAGTGCGTGACCTCGACGCCGCAGCGGTCGCAGATGACGCCCTTGTAGCGGATGGACTTGAACTTGCCGCAGTAGCACTCCCATTCCTTGGTCGTGCCGAAGATGCGCTCGCAGAAGAGGCCGTCCTTCTCCGGACGCAGGGTCCGGTAGTTGATGGTCTCGGGTTTCTTGACCTCGCCGTAGCTCCAGGCCCGGACCATGTCCGGGCTGGCGAGCTGTATCATGATCGAATCGAAATCCTGGATGTCCCGCATGCTATCTCCCCCTCATCTCGCCGATTCGGGCTATGGTCAGAAGTTGCTGCCCTGCTTGTTGATCAGGTCCTCGTCGCGCTCGGTGAGCGGGATCTGCTTGCCCTTGGCGTCGTACACCTTGATGTCGAGCGCCAGGCCGCGCAGCTCCTGAACCATGACGTTGAAGGCCTCGGGGATGCCGGCCGCGGTGTGCGGCTCGCCCTTCACGATGGCCTCGTAGACCTTGGCGCGTCCCGTCATGTCGTCGGACTTGATGGTCAGCAGCTCCTGCAGCGTGTTGGCGGCGCCGTAGGCCTCGAGGGCCCAGACCTCCATCTCGCCGAGGCGCTGGCCGCCGAACTGGGCCTTGCCGCCGAGCGGCTGCTGCGTCACGAGCGAGTACGGGCCGGTCGAGCGCGCGTGCATCTTGTCGTCGACCAGGTGGTGCAGCTTCATGAAGTAGATGATGCCCACGGTGACCGGGTTGATGAAGGACTCGCCGGTACGTCCGTCGCGGACCATCATCTTGGCGTTGCCCGGCAGGCCCGCCTTCTCGAGCTGCTCCTCGATCTGCTCCTGCGAGGGCGACTGGAAGACGTGGCAGCTGAACCATTCGTCCAGCGTGGACGCCGCCCAGCCGAGCTCGGTCTCCATGATCTGCCCGATGTTCATGCGGGACGGGACGCCGAGCGGGTTGAGGCAGATGTCGAGCGGGGTGCCGTCCTCGAGGTAGGGCATCTCCTCGATCGGCAGCACGCGGGCGACGACGCCCTTGTTGCCGTGGCGGCCGGCCATCTTGTCGCCTTCCTTGAGCTTGCGCTTGGCGGCGATGAGGACCTTGACCACCTCCTCGACGCCGGGCGAAAGGTCGTCGTTGGCGGAGCGGCGCAGGCGCTGCACGTCGATGATGGTGCCCTCGATGCCGTGCGGCACGCGGAGCGACGAATCGCGGACGTCCTTCGCCTTCTCGCCGAAGATGGAGTTGAGCAGCTTGAACTCGGGCGTGGTCTCGGTCTCGCTCTTCGGCGTGACCTTGCCCACCAGGATGTCGCCGGCCTTCACCTTGGCGCCCACGCTGATGATGCCCTCGGCGTCGAGGTTGTCGAGGCTCTTCTCGCTGGTATTCGGGATGTCGCGCGTGATGCGCTCGGGCCCCAGCTTGGTCTCGCGGACCTCGGTCTGGAATTCCTTGATGTGGATGGAGGTGAACATGTCCTCCTTGACCACGCGCTCGGAGATGAGGATGGCGTCCTCGTAGTTGTAGCCGTTCCAGGGGACGAAGCCCGCCAGGATGTTGCGGCCGAGCGCGAGCTCGCCGTCCTTGGTGGCCGGTCCGTCGGCGAGCACCTGCCCCTTGAGGATCTTCTCCCCCTTCTTCACGATGGGGCGCTGCGTGTAGCAGGTGTCCTGGTTGGTGCGCGCGTACTTGATGAGCTGGTACTCGTCGCGGGCCTTGGCGTCCGCGTCGGGGATCAGCACGACGCGCGAGGCGTCGACGAAGTCGACCACGCCGGCGCGCCTGGCCTTGATGAGGACGCCGGAATCGTAGGCGGTCTTCCACTCCATGCCGGTTCCGACGCGGGGC
>JAKLEE010000271.1 GCA_022703215.1 Spirochaetota bacterium
GTCACGGTTATGTTTTGTGATGGCGATGTCGTACGCTTCGGTCCCGACGTTCGGATACATCGAACCACTACTCTGCAATAGATCCATCGCGGACGTATTTGGGGTAACACTCTGCGAAGTGGCACCGCTGGAACTCGATCTTGAACCACTAGATGAACCAGAGCCCTCATCCAAGCACATGTTCTGCAACCCGCTCGGGTCCACGTAATTGACCGGATTATTCCCCACGTACGCGAACCACAGCTCCCCGTCCTTGATCGGGTCCTCGGTGGTCCAGCTGGCGGAGAGGGGGTCGTATTCGCGGAAGGGGAAGTGGAGGTTGCCCGACTCGTAGTCGACGCGCTGGCCGGTGAAGCCTAGGTGCTCGAAGCCGACGAACTTGCTGCCTGAGTCTTCCCACTGGTAGCGGCTTGAGTCCGCGACGGGCTGTCCGAAGGGGGTGTACGCGTAGTTCGCGCCGGAAAGGCCGGGCTTGTCGAGGCTGACCGACGAGAGGCTGCCGAGGCGGTCGTAGTGGTAGTAGCGGCGGTTCGCCCAGCTCGAGGCCTTCCATTCGCGGCCGTTCCGGACCCAGGTCTCGATGCTCGCGTAGCTCGAGCCGCCGGGGCCGATGAGGAAGCGGGCGCCGGTCTGCGTGGTGGCGTCGTTCCAGTACTCGAACTCGGTCCGTACTTCAAGCACCGAGAGCGAGAGTCCCAGGTAGCTCGTCGCGTCCTTGCGGTAGACGTCCTTCGAGGCGTCGGCGCTGGAACTGCGCTCCTTTTCGTATCGGCGGCCGAATCCGTCGTAGCGGTAGGTCCAGGCTTCGCCCTGGCTGTCCGAATAGGCCGAGAGTCGGTTGTCGGCGCGGTACTCGAAGACGCTCCATTCCTCCTGCGCGAAGGGGCTGCCGACGCCGCCGACGGTGCCGTGGCCTTTCCCGAGCGCCTTCCCGACGCCCGTGACGACGAGGCTCGTGTTCTCGCCGATGCTCGCGTCGACGCCGGAGGGGCGGACGGCGGAAGCGGTGAAGTATTCCTTGGTGCGGTTTCCATCGGCGTCGTAATCGTAGGCGCGGAAGCCCGCCTGGACGATGCGGCCCTGACCGTCGTAGGCGTAACCGATAGCGCCCCAGGGATTTGTCTTGGCGCTCAGGCGGCCGTAGCCGTCGTATTCGTACTGTTCTCGGGTCATGGTGGACTCGAAGTCCGGGCCGCGGTACTTCGTCAAAACGTGTTCGTGAAACGCAAGCGCTCCGTGACGCCGGAGCGGTATCGACGCGGCCCCCGAGTTGCCATCCAATATTCTCCGCATGGACCGCTTTGGGGCGAACCGGCCTGTGAAGGAGTCCGGCCATGGAAAAAGCGCTTCCCGCCGCCTTCGTCCTCCTCGCCCTGTACGGCGCCCGGACCGACCTCCGGAGCTTGCGCATCCCCGATCGGGCCCTGCTCGTCTTTGCCGTTCCCGCGATCGCGATCGACCTCCTCGAGGGCGGCGCGTCGTACGCGCGCTTCGCCGCGGCGCTTGCCGCGGGCCTGGCCTTGTGGGGCGCCGGAAGGCTCTCGAAGGCCGGCATGGGCTTCGGGGACGTCAAGCTGGGGGCGGCGGGCGGCTACGCGCTCGGTCTTTTCGGGGCCTGGACCATGCTCGCGGTGGCGGCCGCGGCCGGGCTCGTCGCGTTCGCGCTGAAGGGAAAGCGGGGAAGGGAGGGGCGCCTGCCCTTCGCGCCCTTCCTGGCGCTCGGCGCCGTCGCCGGGGCGATCGTGGCGATGAAGGGCGGGATCGATCCGCTCTTCCCGGGTCAATAAGGAAGCACGATGAAGAAACTTCTGACGCTCGTGACGCTCCTCGTCGCCTTCGGTCTCGCGGGGGCCGGGGCACAGACCCTGAAGGGCATGGAGTTCCGCGGCCAGGACCTGTCCGACGTGCTCCTCGCGCTGGCCCAGGCCGGAGGCGTCACGGCGGTGCCGGACGAGACCGTGCGCGGTACCGTCTCCTGGTGGTTCCCGGAGACCGACTTCGAGAGCGCCTGGGCGGGCTTCCTCGCCGCCTTCAGGCTGTACGAGCGGAACGAAGGGAAAGTCCGCTACGTGAGCCGGATCCGCGTCGAATGGAACAAGGCATCGAGTACGCTTTCCGTCGACGCGGAGGACGTCGACGTGCAGCTCGTGCTCCGCGCCGCCTCGCGCGCGATGGGCCGTACCATCCTCTACGACTCGCTCCCGCGCGACGCCATCACGATCCACGCGGAAGCGCTCGCGCCTTCGCGCGTCCTCGAGATCGTCGCGAAGCGCTATCCCGGCTATACGGTCGAAGCGGCGAGCGACCACTTCTACATCCGCAAGCCCGCCACCGCGGACGCGCCCGCGCCCGCGGCCCGCGGCGAGATGTTCGCGCGGAGCTCGGAGGGGCTCTGGTCGATCGACAAGGAATCCGCGCGCTTCGGGGACCTCCTCGACGAGCTCTTCCGCCGGGAGGGACTCGAGTACTCGCTCCTAATGCGCGCCGACGCGACGCTCGAGCGCCTCCGCTTCCGCGACAAGGGCTTCGACGAGATGCTCCGCCTCGTCCTCGAGCTCGCGAACGCGGACGTCGCGGTGCGCGAGGGCGTGCGCTACGTGTTCGAGATCCAGCGGAAGGACGTGCTCAAGAAGCTCAAGACCACCGAGGTGATCCCGCTCCGCTTCATCGCCGCGCAGGACCTGTCGGGCCTCGTGCCGCCGGAGCTCTCCGCGGGCGGCTTCTTCCGCGTGGACAAAGCCTCCAACTCGATCATCCTCTCGGGCTCGGCCGAGGAGCTCGCACCCATCCGCGAGTTCGTCACGCGGCTCGACCGCCCGGTCGAAGGGAAGGCGTACTACCGCTTCCGTCCGATGGCCCTGAAGGCCAAGGAGCTCGTCGCGATGCTGCCCTCCTGGCTCGCGGCCTCGGGTCCCGTGCTCGCGCCGGACGGAGAGTCCTTCATCCTCGCGCTCACCCCCGAGCAGAAGCTCGAGGCGGACGCCTTCGTGGCCGCGGTCGACCGGGGGAATCCTTCGATCCCGATCCGGCTCCGCTACATCAAGGTCGAGGACCTCATAAAGGCTCTGCCGCCCTCGGTCGCGAAGGAGGATCTCAAGGAAGCGGGCGACGCGAACACGGTGTTCTTCGTCGGGAAGCCGGAGCGCCTCGAAGCCCTCATGCGCGAGCTCGAGGTGATCGACCGGCCGAAG
>JAKLEE010000272.1 GCA_022703215.1 Spirochaetota bacterium
AAGGCCGTCGTTCGTTCCATGGCGATTTCGAGGGCGCTTTTGATCGGCATCTGCTACTCCTTGTCCGTTCTTTCGAGGTCGGCGCTTCCCCCGGCGGGCTTGGCTCCGTCCCCTCGACGCGAAGCCTGTCGCGCGTGCTTGGCGAACGCGATCACCTTGTCGACGATCGAGCTTGCCACCACGATCCCCACCAGCAGCTCGGCCCAGGTCCACACCCATCCGTAGCCCGCGGGAACGAAAAGCCGGACGGTCTCGAGGGCGTAGAGCCCCATGGTTCCCGCCACGGTGGCTTTCCCGAGGAAGGTCGCCTTGGGGAAGAAGCTGCCGTGGATGGCCAGGAGCACGAAGGCGAAGACGGTCTGCAGGGCGAGCCTCGAGACTATCAGCGCGAAGAACCAGGTCGGTATGAGGAAATAATACTGATACACGATGGAGAGGACCACGATCAGGCTGTAATCGCTGGTCGAGTCCGCAAGCTTGCCGATCCGGGTCACCTGCTTCCGGGCGCGCGAGATCCAGCCGTCGAGGAAGTCGGTCGCGAAGACCGCCGCCACGAGGGCGACGAGCGGTCCACGGATCGGGTAATCCTTGGCCGCAAGCACGAGGAAGAGCACGGTGGGAAGGGAGGAAAGCCTGGCGAGCGTGACGACGTTGGCCAGGTTCACGCGTTCGAGCCGTTCGCCGGTGTCTTCTATAAGAAAGTCGTCGCGGAAGCGGTACAGCAGGAAGAGGATCACCGCATGGAATCCGATGGAGCTTGCCGTAAACGGGATGGTGTAGGCCGAGGATATTCCATAATAGAGGGCGAAGCAGAAAAAAACCGCGCACTGGAAGGCCGCGAGGGATGACACGGTGATGCCGATGCTGCGGATCAGGCGCTTGTTGGGATTGAGCATTATCGGGAACTCCGTCCGGACCTGGGGCGGCTGTGCGTGGCGACCGGGCAGGTCCGGCATCCCCGGCCGCCGCCGATGATACAACTTGACACCGGGGGTGTCAAATCCATACCCTGAGCGCCATGACCACAGCAGACAAGCTCACCGCGAGCCGTATCTTACTGGCTCCCGTATTTTTCGCGGTCTTTTTCCTCTACCGCTCGGGCCTCGTCGCTCCGCTTCCCGTCCTCGCCGCGTTGTGGCTTCTCTTCATCTACATGGAAGTCTCCGACCTTCTCGACGGCATGGCCGCGCGCTCGAGTTCGACGGTCAGCGATTTCGGCAAACTGTTCGACCCCTTCGCGGACGTGCTCGCGCGGCTCACGTATTTCATCTGCTTCGCCGTCGAGGGCATCATGCCGATCTGGATCCTCCTCCTGGTGCTGTACCGGGAATACTCGATACTCTTCCTTCGCATGCTCCTGACCCGCCGCGGCATTTCGATGGGCGCGCGGCCGGGGGGCAAGGCCAAGGCCGTCGTCTACATGTCGGCCGGCCTCCTTTCGCTCGCGGTCGTCACCTTGCGCGCGTTCCCCGCCCTGCCCGGACTCGGCCTGGCGGAGACGCTGACCATGGTCGCCTACGCTCTGGCCGCGGTGCTGTCGGTGGCTTCCTTCATCGATTACATCGCGCAATACCGCAAGCTGAGCGCTTCCTGAAGGCGCCCGGATGCTGCCGCTCGCCGAACTCTCCCGGGAATCCCTCGCCGGCGTCCGATTCGTCCTGACGGACGTCGACGACACCCTGACCGAGCACGGCCGCCTCGAGGCGTCGACCTATTCGGCGCTCTGGCGCCTGCGCGACGCCGGCCTGCCCGTCATTCCGATCACCGGAGGGCCGGCGGGGTGGTGTGACCTCATGGTCCGCATGTGGCCCGTCGCGGCCGCCATCGCCGAGAGCGGCGCAGTCGCCTATTGGCTCGAGGAAGGTACGCTCCGGTCCTGGATTTGGCCTGACGCCGTTCCGGTCTCGGGTTCCGCGAAACTCGCCCGGATCGCCGAGAACGTCGTCGCGTCCCATCCATCCGCCCGCCTCGCGAAGAACCAGTTCTGCCGGATTTACGATCTCGCCATCGATGTCGGCGAGGAGCCGCCGCGCTTGCCTCCCGACGAGGTGGAGGCGATCCGCGCCATCGTCGCGGCCTCAGGCGCCCGCATGGGCCGTTCCTCCATACACGTCAACGTCTGGCTCGGTTCGTACGACAAGCTCGCCATGGCGGAGCGCTTCCTCTCGATGCGCTACGGCTACGATTCCGGACGGGACTCCGCGTCGGTCCTCTATGTCGGCGACTCGCCGAACGACGAGCCGATGTTCCGCCGCTTTCCCCTTTCGGTCGGGGTGGCGAACGTCCGGAGATACGCCGATTCCCTTCAACATCATCCGAAATACGTGACAGCTGCTTCGCATGGCGCCGGTTTTGCCGAGTTGGCTGACAAAATTCTCGACTCGAAAGAAAAACGTTGAAGCCTTGACGGTTTTCGCTGAAATCTCTATTGACCATGTACCTGCCGCTCGATATAAACATCTTCGCTTCCGATGGCCGCGTGTGACGCGCATCGAGCGAGCGGGTTCTTCGAAAAAGCGGCGGCCGGGATGCTTGACACGGTGTTCCTCCGCTCGCTACATTGACAAAGCGCCTTGACGCCGTGTCCGGGGTTCTGCCCCTGGCATCCGGCTGATGAGATCGCGATAACGACGCGAGATAATGGCGAAAATAAAGCGATCGGAACTTCTTGACACTCCGGTGTGAAGCTGGTAATAATCGCGCCACCTTCTGGAAGGAAGGCGCCGAGGCTGGCATGGAAAGTGCTGGTCGAGATGCGGTGGATCATTCACAGTGAAATAGGGATGGGGAAGAGCAGGAAGGTGACTGCTCCATGCTTCGCGAAAGCGGGGTGTGGGAGCAGCCTGGTCCCGCGAGGTCGAAAGGCCGAAGGGGATCGGGCATCGAATGCCGGTGCGCGTATGCGCACGAAACACGACCCGTGATAACTAGCGGTCTTCGGACCGTTAGACCATATCATGGAGAGTTTGATCCTGGCTCAGAATGAACGCTGGCGGCATGGATGAGGCATGCAAGTCGGACGGAGAGGCCCCGCAAGGGGCCGATCAGTGGCGCAAGGGTGAGTAACACGTGAGCAATCCGCCCCCGAGTCCGGGACAGCTCCGGGAAACTGGAATTAATACCGGATGCGGCGTGCGGGCCGCATGGCCTGCCCGCCAAAGGTTGACTCCGCCCGGGGAGGAGCTCG
>JAKLEE010000273.1 GCA_022703215.1 Spirochaetota bacterium
CGCCCGCAAAGCCGGACACGCCGCCGTAGAGCACCCCGATCAGCAGGGACACGGCGGTGGCGGACAGGCCGATGAGCAGGGACACGCGGCCGCCCTGCAAGAGCCGCGCGAGGAGGTCGCGGCCGAGGGGGTCGGTGCGCGCGCCGTAGCGCTCGTCGCCGGCGACAGGGCAGCCGAGGCCCGCGAGGTGGACGCGCACCTGGTGCTTGCGGCCCGTTTCGAGCACCGCCGCGACCAGTGCGTAGCGCGCGCCTTTTTCGACGAGCTCCCAATGCGTGACGGCGCGCAGCGCCCCGCGGGTTTTGGCCGGGGCGGAATACACGGTGCCGGCGGCGTTCTCGACCAGGTGGTCGTCGACGCTGCCCGAGGCGGCGGGCGGCGCGCCTTCGACGAGGGCGATATAGCGGCGCTCCGTGACGAGAGCGTTCCAGTCGCCCATTATCTCGCGCTTGCCGCGCGCGCTCTTGGCGAACATGACGCAGCCCGAGGTGTCGCGGTCGACGCGGTGCACCAGGGCCGCGCGGCCCTTCGGGTTGCGGATCCGGATGATGGCCGTGGCGGCGTCGAGCAGCGATTTGGCTCGGCTTCCGTCCGGCGGTATCATGGGCAGGCCCGCGGGCTTCTCGAGGACGAGGAGCTCGTCGTCCTCGTACAGGACGGGAATCCTGCCGGAGGCGCGCGGCGCGGCGTCCGGGCCGCCCGGTCGTTTCGGGGCGATGTCAGAAATCCCCGTAGAGCCGGAGGGTCCGGCGGCGTTCCTCGCCGGCCTTCTTCACGAGCTTGAGCAGGGCCTCGAGCTCGGCCGTCGCCGTCGCGGAGAGCTTCGCGCCGCGCAGGGCCTCGAGCTCCTCGCGCAGGTACTTGAACTGGCGCATGTTGAAGGCCGCGTCGACCTCGGGTCCGACGAAGCGGAGGCAGGCGCCGGTCGCGTCGGGTCCCGACGGGAAGGCCTTGTAGACCTCGAAAAGCTCGACCACGTCGCCGAGGGTCTCGCCCTCGCCGTCTTCCACGCTCGCGAACATCGACATGCGCAACCTCCATGCGGCGGCGCGCCGCCACGCTTAAAGACTATAGCGATCGCTCGCGCGCGGGGGAAGCGCCGGGGAGCGGTCGGGGGCGGCCGCGCGAAGGTCCGGCGATGCGGGCCTCAGGGTCTGCCTGCCAGGTCCCACTCGAGCCCGTGGGTGTTGAATTGGTCGGGATAGAAGGTCATCGCCGTGGAGAAGGCGAAGTCGGTCGTCCAGGGGCCCGAGAAATTCCACGCGACGCCGCCTCCGATAACGGCGCCGCCCCAGAACGGGGTCTCGACTTCCTTCGCCAGATCGCCCACCCCGAACAGGCCGAGCGAGATGAACGGGGTCACGCCGTACTCGTCGAACGAAGGATCGCTCAAGTACATGCGGCAGGCGAGGACAAGCTGGGGTTGGGTCACTGCGTCCCAGATCCCGAACTCGGCGCGGAGGCCTTTCTCCTTCATAACCCACTCGACGCTCAGCGCGGCGCGGCCGGGTCCGAAGAGGCGGATCCCGAGCTTGAGGCCATCGGGCTCGAAGGCGAAGGCGCCGGACGCGCAGACGGCTGCGGCGAATGCCAGAGCGGCGAGCCTGGCGAGGCGGGGAACGGAACGGCACGATTTTCGATTCATTCGTTGCTCCTTGCCGGCGGGCTTTGGCCGCCCGCGGCGCGAGCGCGATACTGGCATTTCCCGCGCAGCCTGTCCAGACTCCGGCAAGCCGCCGCCACCCTTGCCCGCGGCCGCGCGCCTCGGGCATCATGGCGCCATGGAGCTCCGCTCGATCGACCTGCCAGTCGCCGCCCGCCTCGACGACATCGCGCGCGCCCTCGCCGCGTCGGGAGCCCTCGTGTTGCGCGCGGAGCCTGGCGCGGGCAAGACGAGCCTCGTGCCGCCCTTCCTCGCCTCGCGCGCGGAAAAATCGGGGCGGGTGCTGGTGCTCGAGCCGCGGCGCGTGGCGGCCGCGCAGGGGGCGGCCCGGGTCGCGGAGCTCGCTGGCGGAGAAATCGGCGGCTTCGCGGGTTTCCGCGTGCGCGGCGAAGCGCGCGTCTCGCGCTCGACGCGGGTGGAATTCCTGACCGAGGGACTCCTCGTCCGCATGCTGCAATCCGACCCGGGACTCGAGGGCGTCGACTGCGTCATCCTCGACGAGTTCCACGAGCGGAGCGTCCACGCGGACCTGGCGCTCGCCCTGCTGCTCGAGCTCCGGGAGCTGCGTCCCGAACTGGAACTCGTCCTCATGTCCGCGACCCTCGAGGCGGAGCGCGTCGGGAATTTCGTCGGCGCGCCCGTGTTCGAGGTGCCCGGCCGCGCCTTCCCGGTCGCGACCCGCTGGCTGCCGGGTCCGCGGCCGGAGCGCTTCGAGGCGGGCGTCGTCGCGGCGGCCGTGCGCGAGGCGCTCGCCGCGAGCGAAGGGGACGTCCTCTGCTTCCTGCCGGGCCTGGGGGAAATATCGCGGGTCTCGGGCGAGCTCGCGGGCCTGCGCGGGGTCGAGACGCGCGTCCTCCATGGAGGCCTGTCCCTCGGCGAGCAGCGCGATCTCGTACTGGCCGGACCGGGCGGTCCGCGCCGGGTGGTGCTGTCGACCAGCGTGGCGGAGACTTCGCTCACCGTCCCGCGCGTGGGGGCCGTGGTGGACGCGGGATATTCGCGCCACGGCCGCTTCCATGCCGGGTCCGGCATGAACCGCCTGGTGACCGAGCGGGTCACGGTCGCGCAGGCCGCCCAGCGCGCGGGCCGGGCCGGGCGCTTGGGGCCCGGGGTCTGCATCCGCGCCTGGCCCGAATCGGAGGCGCTCAAATCCGCCCTCGACCCGGAGATCCTCCGCTCGGAGCTTTCCGGCCCGACCCTCGAAGCCCTGCTCTGGGGGACGGAGCCGGAGGCCCTGCGCTGGCTCGACCCGCCGCCCGGATCCGCCTGGAACGCCGCGCGCGAGCTCCTCGCCTGGAACCTGCTCAAGCTCAACCGCGACGACGAGGCCGCGCGCGAGTTCGAGGCGCTCGCCGCGCAGGAGCTCGACCCCGAGGTGCAGGCCTCGGTGCTGCTCGGGCTTGGCTGCCTGGCCAGCCGGCGCTTCGGGCACCGTCAGTCGGCGGCGCGCATCCGCGCGGCGGCGTCGGCGAGCCCGCGCCCACCGACCAGGCCGTCCGAGCCGCCCC
>JAKLEE010000274.1 GCA_022703215.1 Spirochaetota bacterium
GGAGCAGCTTCCGCACGAACACGCGGTACTCGTCCGCGGCCGAATCGGCGAGCCAGGCGTCGACCTTGGCGTCGGGGATGCGCTGCAACTCGGGCAGGAGCCAGGCGGCGGCGCCCTCGGCCTTGGTCATGGCCATCATGAAGCGGCCGGCGCGACCGCGGCTCGCGGAGTCGCCCTCGTCCTCGGACACGCGGAGCTGGGCGTAGTAGCCGAGCCGCTCGCCGAGGAGTCCCATCTCGCGGTTGTAGGATAGCGCCGCGAAGAAATCTTCCTTCGAGTCGGCCAGCTTGCCGCGGAATTTCTCGATGCCGGGTATCATCGCCTCGAACTTGACGAGCTCGGCGTCCCAGCTCGCCTCGTCCTTCGCTAGCTTCGAAAGGTTCCAGCGGTGCTCCGCCGGGACGTCCTTGCGGGCGGGAATCGAATCGGTATTGGCCATGTACTGTCACCTCCGGATAATTTCGCCCGACAGTATACACGCCTTTCCCGCTATGCTCGCACTGAAAATTCCGCCACGGAGACACGGATACAGGACGGGAGTCGCAAAGAACGGATCGAGTCAGAATCCTCGTCTCCCCGTTCCTTACCTTACCTTTTCTTCCCTTCTCTTCCCTTTCCCTCCCTGACTCCGTGCCTCCGTGCTTTCTCAGGGAGCTCAGCGGCGGGGGAGGCGGAGGGCGGCGAGTCCGTCCATGATCCGGGCCATGAGGTCGAAGGCGGAGGGCTCGAGCGCCGAGGCGTCGTCGCCCGCGCCATGGAGCAGGCGCCAGGTAGCGGGCCAGGCCGCGCCGAGCAAGGTTTCCGCATCGTCGGCGGCGCGCCCCCCGCGCGGTCCATGGCGAGCCCCGGGCGCGAGTTCGCGTCCCGATTCCCGGATGGTCCTGATGCCTTCCTCGAGCGCGTCGGCCTCCACCCGGGGCAGCAAGGTAATGGCGACGGCCGGAAGTCCTCCGAGCGTGAAGCCGAGGTCGTCGGTCCAGGGCGCGGGCAACTTGCGGGCCAGCCCGCCGGAGGCCTCCCGAGCGACGGTCCAGGCCGCGTCGCGGAGCAGGCTGAATTCGCGCCCCTGCCTCCCGACGCCGAGCCCGCCGCGGCCGAGCAGGTCGCCGGGGCTTTCGGAGACGATGGGCGCGTCGCCGCGGCCGGTCACGTCGAAGGCGAAGACGGCCGGCCGGGGCCCGGCCATCGAGGCCAGCGCGCGGCCGAGGGCGAAAGCACCCTGGTCCTTGGCTCCGGCGGCCGCGCGTTCCTCCGCGTCGGTAAAAAGGACCAGCAGGCCCGGGTCGCCGCCGCGCGCGGCCACGCGCCGCACGAGCGCCACCAGCTGGAGGCAGGCCGCCGAGTTGTCGAGCGCGCCGGGCGTAAGCGGAGCCCGATCCCAATGCGCCACGAGTATCCGGTCGCGGATCGCTGGATCCGGGCGCCCGTCGAAGCGCACCGCGAGGTGCTCGCATCCGGCAAGGCGCGCGCGTCGCGTCCGCGCGCCGGTGCCCGCGAGCATGCGCTCGAGCAGGGCCGGCCGGTCGGCGCCGAGATCGAGGAAGCGTTCCAGTTCCGCCGGGTCCCAGGCCGGCGGCACGTTCAGGTCCCTGCGGGCGCGGCGGCGCTGGTGCGCGTCACGAGCTCGGTTTCCATCACGATGTGGCCCGGACTTCCTCCGGCCAGCCGCTCGAGGACGATGCGCGCGGCCTCGTAGCCCTTGAGGTAGCCGGGCTGCCTGACCGTGGTCAGGGGCGGGGAAAGCAGGCTGGAATAGGGCACGTCGTCGAAACCCGTCACGGACAGGTCCTCGGGAATCCGGATGCCGCGCTCGCGGCAGGCGGCGTAGAAGCCGAAGGCCACGACGTCGGACATGCAGACCGCCACGGTGGGCCGGGGCTCGTCGCGCGCGAGCAGCTCGTGGCCGGCCGTGCGGCCGCCCTCGATCGAGCATTCGGTCAGGTGCATGCGCACGTCGCGCTCCAGGTCGATGCCGGCCCGGTCGAGCGCGTCGCGGAATCCCGCCATGCGCGCGTCCCGCACCAGCGAAGAGCGCTCCTCCGGTTCGTTCACGGTCTCGCTCTGGAGCTCGATGATGGCGATCCGCCGGTGGCCGAGTCCGAGCACGAATTCCATGAGGGTCCTGGCCGCGGCGCGGTCGTCGATGCCGACGTTGAGCGTGGCGTCCGTAGGCTTGCCGTCGATGGTGACGAAAGGCACGTGGCGCTTCTGGAGCAGGTCGACGATGCTGCCGCCCGGTCCCACGCCGATCGTCAGGATCGCGTCCACCGCGGCGCGGCGCGCGGCCTCGACGATCCGGCCCTTGACGGGCGGAATTACGGTGAGCGCGAAGTCGTGCTCGTGGCAGGCCGCGCCGATGCCCTGCATGAGCTCGTGCAGATAAGGGTTCCTGAGCGCTTCGGGAATGGGCTGGGGAAGGAGCAGGCCGATGGCCCCGATACGCTTAGTGGTCAGGGTCCGCGCGACGGGATCGGGCACGTAGCCCAGCTCGCCGGCTATTCCCATGACACGATCGTACGTCTCTTTCGATATCTTGCCCGGTTCGTTGAAGGCGAACGAAACCGTGGTCTTCGATACACCCGCCCGTTCGGCGATATCCTTGATGGTTATTCTCATGTGGCGTTCTTTCGGTCCGTGCCGTTTCGGAGCGGCACGGTACACGATCCTGGGTCCTTGAAGGCTGGCCGGCGAACGCCGGCGGAATGCCAGTGTAGCATGCCATCGGCCGTGTCGGGGAGTGCCGCTGCGCAACCGGACGGCGCGGGTCCGCTCACTTGATCGATCCGGCGACCATCCCCTTGATGATCGACTTCTGCGCGAAAAGGAAGAACACCACGACGGGGATCATCGCCATGAGTATGGCCGTCATGATCAAGTCCCACTGCTTGACGAAGGCGCCCGCGAAATTCGAGACGGCGAGCGGCAGGGTCATGACTTTGTTGCCCTTGCCCAGCACGAGCACCGGCAGGAGGTAGTCATTCCAGATCCAGATGCCGTTGAGCACCAGCACGGTCGCGTGGATGGGCTTCAGGATGGGGAAGATGATGCGGTAGAAGATCTCGTGCCTGCGGCAGCCGTCGATGGTGGCGGCCTCCTCGAGCTCGAGGGGAATGCTCTTGAT
>JAKLEE010000275.1 GCA_022703215.1 Spirochaetota bacterium
CTCGTCGAAGGGCTCGGGGTCGACGTCGTCGACGTACCGCTCCCCGATCAGCTCGAGGAGCCAGTTCGGGGCCGCTTCGGGCACGGACTCGTCCTCGTCCTCCCAGGCGTAGCAGCGCCCGGAGACGTGGCTCGAGGGGGCCGCGACGATGTACCCGCCGTCCCCGCGGACGTCGAGCCCGGCCCCGAGCCGCCCGGCGGAGTTGCTCAGGCGGCCGTCGCCCGGGTGGACGAACAGGATGTGCGCGCCGCCGGAGCCGGTCCGCGCGCGGAGGGACTGCGGGAGGGGGCCGAATCTCAGTTCGAGGGCGTCGAGCGTCACGTCGCCGCCGTGCCGCGGGTCGACGTCGAGCGCCCAGAGGCCGGTCTCCTGCCCGGTGGCGATGCCGATGTTCGCGTCCGGGTAGCGGGTCCACCAGTCCGTGATGACCGCGGCGTCCGTCGAGGCGGAGTGGCAGCCGTTCGGGGCGAGGGGGGCGAGCGGGTGCTTTGCGATGTTCGGGCAGTCGTCGTTCCCGCACGCGCACCGGCCGTTGCGGAGCGGCCAGACCGGGAGCACGCGCCAGCCGCGGGAGGCGTAGGAGAGGGCGGCCTCGAGCATCAGGGACGGGGATGGGCGGGGGATGGAGTCCATCAGGCCGCCCGCTGGAGTTCTGAGAGGACCGCGGCGACAGCCTCCTCGGCCGAGCGCGCCACCATCCAGAGAGCGTTCATCCGCCGCATCGCCGCACCCCACCTCTCCTGCCCCTCGCGGAGCCGGCCAGTTTCGGACTTGACCTCGATCTGGAGACACCGGCCCGTGAAGAGCACGCCCCCGAGGTCGGCCTGCCCCTCGATGCCGATCGACGTGATGTGCCCGGACTGGCTCATCACCTTCCCGACGTGCTGCCGCCAGACGATGCAGACGGGGCTGCCGTCCGGCCGGCGCAGGGCCGAGAGCGCGAGCTCGATCTCGCGCATGATCTGGGACTCGGGCTTGGACTTGGAGCCGAGAGCGGCCCGGAGAGCGCCCGCCTTCATGCCGCACGCTCCGCGAGCGCTTTCTCGGACGCGCGCGGCCAGCGTCCATAGACCGTCTTGAAGCGCCACGCGGCCCATCCCGGCTTGTAGCCACGCTCCGCGGCCGTGACCATCCAGCGGGCGAGCGCCTCGATCGGAAGTGCCGTCCCCGCCTCGGCCCGGGCCGTGGTCTCCGGCTCCGGCCAGTGGCCGAACTTGGACTTGTAGCGGTAGGCCGCCCAGCCCGGGCGGTAGCCGAAGCTCTCCGCGTCGGCGAGCAGCTTCCGGAGGAGATCGACGCGCTCGTCGGACCCCATCGCCTGGTAGCGCCTGACGAGCGACGACGCCTCGACGAGCTCGTCCTCGGACTCGGTCACCTTCGTGACCTGGACCGGAGGCGCGAACCCGCAGTACGGGCACGTCGGGGCCGCGGCCGGGATCACCGCGAAGCACGCCTTGCAGGTCTTCACGGCGAGCGGCTGCGGCACCCTGACCTCGTCCGTCAGGCTGTACTCCTCGACGTCGAGCGGGTCGCCGAACCTGCCGAAGTTCCCGGCGTTGTCGAGGAGGATGCAGTCGGCCTTCCCCTCGGCCGGACGCATCGCGCGCCCAATCTGCTGCTTGTAGAGCGCGCGGGAGGCCGTCGGCCGGGCCATCTGCACCACGCCGATCTCGGGCAGGTCGAACCCCTCGGAGATCAGCGAGCAGTTTGAGAGGACCGTGGTCTCCCCGGACCGAAAGCGATCGAGGACGGCGCGGCGGGACGAGCGATCGTCGCCCCCGTCGAAATGCTCGGCGGGGATGCCGGCCTCGAGGAATCGCTCGGCGAGCGCCCTCGAGTGGGCGATGTCGACCGCGAACGCGACCGTCTTCCTGCCTTGCCCGAGCTTCTTCCACGTCTCGACGACGTTCCCGACAAGGCTCGTCATCCGCTCCGAGAGTTGGCCCTGCGCGTAGTCGCCGGCCACCTTGCGGATGCCCGAGAGGTCTGGCGGCGGGGCCGTGTAGATCCGCGGCTTGACGAGGTAGCCCAGCTCGACGAGTTCGTGCGGGTAGGCCGCGACGACGATCTCCTCGAACAGCGTGCCGAGGCCGCGCCCGTCGAGCCGGTACGGCGTCGCCGTCACCCCGACGTGGAACGCCTCCGGGTAGGCTTCGATCACGTCGGCGAACGTCCCGGCGACGGCATGGTGGGCCTCGTCCGTGATGACGATCTCCGCAGGCGGACGCACCCTACGCACGAGCGACTGGACCGACGCGACCTGGACCGGGGCGTCGGGCGTCACGGGCGTGTCGCCCTGGATGATACCGGCCCGGATGCCGTGGTTCGTGAACCGCGCCGCGGCCTGCTCAACGAGCTCGAGCCGGTGGACGAGGAAGAGACCCGGCGCGGGCAGGTTCGCGGCGAATAGGGCCGAGGCGATCTCGGTCTTCCCCGCTCCGGTCGGGGCGACGAGGAGCAGGCGCTTGACACCACGGTCCCGTGCCGCAAGCGTCTCGGCGACGGCCCTGATCTGGTACGGCCGGAGCACGGGTGCGCTCATCCGAAGAGATCCTTCTGGCCGGCGGCGCGGAGTGCGGCAGCCTCATCCCGGGCGACGTTGTGAGCCGCGGCGTCCGCTTCCGCCTCTGTCAGCCAGAACGACCGGGAGATGCAGCGGCCGAGGACGGGGCTGTCGGAGCGGACGTAGACGACCCGGGCGGTCCCGTCCGGGCCGACGATGGCGCGGAACTCCATGAGGCCGGAACTCACGCCGTCACCCTCTGCAGGTCCGCCAGCCCGAGCAGCACATCCGCCCGCCGGAGCTCCCGTGCCCGCCGCGAGACGCACGCGGGGCAGGGCCGGGCCGGGAGCGGGATGCCCGAGAGCATCGGCCAGAGCGCAGCCGCCACCGTCGCGGCGTCGAGCATCGCCCCGGCGCGCGAGGAGCACTCGAGGGCGTACTCCTTCACGGCGTGGAGGGCGTCGGCCTCCTCGGTCAGGAGGTCGCAGAGGGAGCGGTTCTGCGCCCGTAGCGCATCGCATCCCGAGCAGTTTGGTATGCTTGCTTCAGTCAACGGGGCCTCCTTCACAGGTTCCGAGACGAGGCCGGGGCTGGC
>JAKLEE010000276.1 GCA_022703215.1 Spirochaetota bacterium
CCGCTCGCTCGCCTGCCCGGCCCGCGCCCTCGAGGCGGTCGCCCGCGCCAAGGGCTTCGCCGATTATGAAGCGGCGGCCGGGGCGGCCCTCGGCGCCGGGTATCGCGGAACGCCTTTACCCGCGGCGCGCTTGCGCTGATCCGGCTTCGGAGCCGAAGCGGGGGACGGGCGTCGCTCCAGCTTCAGGGCCTGCGGATGACGAAGGTGGACTCGAGCGTCGAGGCGAGCAGTGCCAGGTCGGGATCGGAGGGACCGGAAAGCGCGAGGTCGCCAATGGCGTCGGAACGCTCCTTCTCGAGCCAGGCCCAGAGCCGCGCCGGCCCGCCGCGGGCGGCCTTGAGCATGGCCGCCACCTCGTCGCCGCCGAAGAGCTTGTACTCGCCTTTCCAGACCAGGTGGAAGGTCTTGCCGTCCTCGCCGGCCACGAAACGGGGGTCGGCCGCCGCGGGCTTCGCGGAGCCGGCCTTTACGCGGCCCGCGCCGCCCTTCGCGCCCGACCAGGCGCGCGAGGCTTCGAGCTCGTCGCCGAGCCTTTCGAGGGTATCGACTTCCATGTTGTAGCGGAGGACGCGGGCCTGCCCGATCAGGAACTCGAGGCCCTCGCCGTCCAGCTCCGACGCGAGCTCCGTGAGCTCGTCCCTGAGGCGCCCGAGGGCGACCGAGAGGCGGGAGGCCTTCGAGGCCGCGCGCGCGGAGGCGGCGGAGTCGCCCTTACCGCCCGCTGGCTTGCCCTTTCCCTTGCCCGACTCAGGAACCGCGGCCTTGGCCATGACGCCCCCCCGGATCTCAGAATGAGTTGCGCGAGAGCGGCTTGCCGATGTAGAAGCCCTCGGCGCCGAGGTAGTCGCGGCGCTCGCCTTCGATGAGGAACTGCACGTCCGTGACCGTGGGGAAGGCGGTGGCCGTCCATACGATCTGCTTGACCTGGGCCGCGTAGCCTTCGAGGCCCATGTGGTTGAACTGGAAGGCCTCGTTGAAGTTGAGCGTGGCCGTGCTGCCGGAAATGCGCACCGACGAAAGGAGCCGGGTGCCCGCGGGTATGGCGCTGATCAGGTCCTTGTCCAGCTCCCCGGCGCTCGGTCCTTCGAGCAGGGCATTCAGGGCGTCGGTCAGCGGCGAACCCGTGTCGGGCACCGCGCGGCGCGACTCGACGCGGACGATGACGCCGTCATCGTCGATGCGGACGAACCAGAGGCTGGCGACGCGGGTCTTCGGGGTTGCGGGGGCGGGCTTGGGAGCGCTTCCGCCCGATGGCGCGGCGGCCCCGGGCGTCGGATCCGGAGTCGGCGCCGGAAGCGCGGAAGGTCCTGAATCCGGCTCGGGTTCGGGTTCAGGCTCAGGCTCCGCCTCGGGGCCGGCGTCCGGAGCGACCACCACCACCCCGCCGGGAGTCGTCGCGGGCGGTGTCGGCCCGGGTTCGTCCTCGATGTCGGAAGGCTCGCTGCCGACCGGCGACGAAGGCGGCGCGGTCTCGGAGCCGCGGCCCTTCACGAGCTCGCTGAAGCCCGTGCGATCCAAGGTCTCGCGGATGGCGGGCAGATTGAGGAAGAAGATGACGAAAACGACGGTGAAAGCCGCGAGCCAGAGCAGGCAGCCGAGGCCGGGCTTGTTGGACGAGCGGGAACTGCGGGAGGAACGCCGGGTGGCCATGCGCCGATGATAGGGACGCGCCGTCCCCCCGTCAAGCGACGCTCTCCATCAAAAAGAAAACCACGGAGTCGGGGAGTCACGGAGAAGAGAGGGAGGAAAACATAAGAAACTGAAAAAATACGGGGACAGGATTTCCGGCCCGCATCCATTCCTTTCCCAATCTCCCTCTTCTTTCCTTTCTCCGTGCCTCCGTGGTTTCTTAATCTACGCGTGCTCGAGGGATTCGAGGGCGCGGCGGCTGATCTCGTCGGAGGGGTCGAGCTCGAGAGCGACGCGGAAGTAGCCCTTGGCGTCTTCCTTGCGTCCTTGCCTGATGGAGAGCCCGCCCAGGTTGGCGATGATCTTGACGTTCTCGGGCTCGCGGCGGAGGGCTTCCTCGAGGCGCTTGCGCGCGCCAGAGTGGTCGCCGGACTCCATGAGGCAGATGGCCAGCTCGTTGAGCGTGTCCGCGTCGTCGGCGCCGAGCTCGAGGGCCTTGAGGAAGGCGTCGCGTCCCTCGGTCCAGCGCGAGAGCCGTCGGTTTCCCCAGCCCACCAGGAACCAGCCGTTCCAGACCCGCGGGTAAGCCTCGAGGAATTCCCGGGCCTTGGCGACGCCCTCCTCCTCGCGGCCCATCGAGATGAAGTCGTAGGCTTCCTTGAACAGGGTGTCGAGGAAGCCCTGCCGCTCGAGGCGGCCGGCGATCTCGCGGGCGCGCGCCAGACGAGTCTCGTCGGAGCCGAGCTTGAGGTAGGTCTCGAAGAATTCGCGGGCGCGCTCGTAGGAGCGCAGGCGGAGGTGGAAGTAGCCAGCGTTGAAGAAGGCCTCGGCGTAGGGCGGCTCGAAGGCGAGGAGGCGCCGGTAGACCTCGTGGGCCCGCTCGCGGAATTCCTCCGCCAGGGTCTCGTTCCCGAGCTTCTCGTAGGCTTCGGAGCGGTCCTCCAGGACCACAGCCAGGTTGGACAGGGGCTCGGCGCGCTCCGGGAAGAGGCCGGCGAGCGCGAGGAAGACCTCCTCCGCCACCTCGAAATCCCCGTTCCGCGCCTTGGCCACGCCGGCCTCGGACAGCTCGCCGAGTATCTCCGGCCGCACGGCCAGCACGAAGCGGCGCCAACCGGGAGCGTTCGGATCGTCCGGCCGCCAGGCCAGCACGCGGAGCATGCACGCCACGATGGCCTCGCGGGTCAGCTCCTCGGGGCGGAAGCGCGAAGGGTCCCCGCCGGTCTCGACGGGAATGGGCGCCGCCGGGTCGAGGCCGATGAGCGACCTCAGGTCCGGTCCGAGGCCCTCGGCCTTCCCCGAGAGGCGCCCCAGCCCCTCGATCCCCGATGCCGTGCGGATGCGGAGGACGGGCTCGGCGACGTCGAAGCCCCGGTAGGGCGCGTAGGCGTTCGGGGCGACCGGCGTCCGCCTCCGGCCCCGGGCGACCTGGAGGGCGATGCGGGCGATCCTCGGCGGCCCCGCCCC
>JAKLEE010000277.1 GCA_022703215.1 Spirochaetota bacterium
TACCCGTACCTCCTCCAACCGAAATGATTCTTTTCGCGCGGCCGAAAGGACGCGCGCTATCACCTCAAGAGGGAACGGCGAGGCGAGATTCGGGGGGCAGGACCGTTGGCAAGAACGAATGGAGCACAACCGTTGTTAAAATCTGTCCCGTCTTTTGCAAAATGCTATTGGGTACAAGCTTCGCGGAGGGGAGAGTCGACTGCAAGGGGCAAATGAGGAAAAGTTTATTTAGACATATTCTCGCTATTTCGTCATTAATACTCGAGACATGAAAGGGCTGGCAGGAACCTGAAATGGGCCGCCCGGCGGGCCGGGCTCGGCGGCTAGGGGCGGCCGAGTCCCATCCCTCCCGGCCTCAAGCTACAGCAGCCAGGGAAGCGAAACCGGCGCCATGCCCAAGCGGCTCATCCCGTCATGCACATGCTGGCGGAAGAGCGGCCACAGCGTCTTTTGGAGCTGGTGCTCCATGAACACCTTGCGGAGCTCTTCGTCGGCCCGAAGCTCGTTCGCCGTCGCGGCATCCTGCGCCTGGAAGGCGACGATGAAGGTGGTCACCTGCCTGAATACCGGGCTTGCCTGGAAGCTGGCCGACAACTCGTACCTGGGCCGGAAGACCAGGGCCTCGGGCGCCGGCGACAGGGGGTCGCCGTCGGCGAACTGCTGTTTCCATTCGAGCCGGAGCTCCGATCCGGGAGCGGGCAGGGGTCCCAGGCTTTCGGAATGAAGGAGCATGGGCCTGATCTCCTTGAGCGTGAGCGCTCGCAGGAACCGGGAAAGGCGCTCGTCGAGATCCGCGCTCATGACGCGACCCTGAAGGGCTCCGGCGCCGGAGCCGCCGAGATCGAGCCAATGGCCGGAGCCGAACCCGAATAGGTGGCTTCCGAGTAGAGCCTCGAATAGTCCTGGAACGACGACGCGCCGACGTAGACCGCCACCTGTTCCGGTATCGTGCGGCCGCTCAGCTCGGCGCAGGACTCGATCTTGCCGATCTGCACGTCGGCGAGGAGCGAAACAAGACCCTCAAGCCCGGTCCACGCCGCGGCTGCCTTGAAGCCCGGCGATTCCTCGATCCTGCGGCGCTGGATGGCCCCGATCTTCCCGGAGTTGACCGCGTACATCGCCTTGAAGACGAGCGGGTCGGCGGCCAGCTTGAGGAGCAGCCGATTGGTCGAATCCGGCGCCCCGCCGCTCTCGTAGGCGTTCATGGTCAGCTCGCCGAAGCCCAGGATGGCGCCGAAGGCCTTCTGGCTCGCGTTGTAGCGCGCACGCAGGCTGACGAGAGCCTCGGGGGACAGAGCTTCGTAGAGCCGCGCGTAGGCTTCCCGGGCGGCGTCCAGGTTCGCGTCCAGCTGGCCCGGCGCCTCGAACTCGTCGCCGCAGCCGAGACAGCGCGAGTAGCGGGCAAGGAACGACACCTCCTTGCCCTTGATCGTGGCCTGCTCCTCGCGCTCGACGATCTCCATGTCGCGGACCGCGCCGCAGCGGGAACAGGGTAGTCGATTACTCATAGTTGCCCTCATCATGGAAAGACATCACGATGCCGGCATCCTCGCCGGCGTCGGTCCAGATCTTCAGCTTGATGTACAGCAGGATCGCGTCTCCCGGCGGCGCCCGCCGCGTGTACGGATGGTGGAACACCATGACGTCGCCGGGCGACCCGTCATCGTCGGGCTCCGGCCCCTTGGCGACATGCTCGGGCTTGAGCCCGGCGATGATCCCGTAGGCGTCCTCCTCGCACAGACCCTCATCCAGCATGAAGTCCCTGGTCTTGCGCCTGTTGCGGGGCCTCCAGGCGAGCCTTCGCGCCGCGAGAAGCGGCTTCAAGCGGATCAGGAAGAGCTGGGTCGCGAGCGTGCCGCCCATTCACTATACTCCTACTACCGGTATCACGCAATACCGGTATCCTGGCCATGCCTCTGGGCGGATCGCCCGACGGGACGGGTTCGCGCGGCTGGAGAGCACCACGAATCAGCGCCGAGACGCGCCTACCCTCGATCCCTGAACGCGCGCAAAGGACGGGAAGCGCTTGAATACATGGCCGATCCGCGGCTTGGAAACGGGGATCTGGATTCCTCATGGGCAGCCTCTGTCCTGGAAGGCGACCCCCCGGTCCGCCCACTCCGCCATCGCGACGCGGTCGTGCCTTATGGCAGCTTCCGTGGGGGCGGGGTTTCCTGAATTCGAGGGAAAGGAAGGATTCCTGTCGAGGCGGGGAGCGGCGGCGGGGTGGGCGCGGCGACGCCTTGTCCGAGCTCGACCCAGTCCCGGAAGAAGTCAGCCACCTCGGCCGCGTCCCCGTGGACCTTCACGTCGAGGTGGCTCAAGGGGAGCTCGGGCTCGTTCCGGGCCGCGCAGGCCAGCAACTCCGCCGGATAGACGAAGTACTCCCGCGCGGCGGCGTCATAGGCGCACACGACCACCGTGGAGTCGCAGCCCTCGATGTCGCGGAACAGCGCCCATTGGCCGGCGCGGAGCATCCGGGCAACGCGCCTGCCGGGCCTGTACGCTTCCAGCTCGATGAGGAGCGCGATGTCCAGGCGCAGCGCGAGGACATCGGGAAAGCCCCTCCTCCCGCGGCCCAGGCGCTCTGCCCAGAAGCCTCGCTCCCGCAGGGCCGCGAGGAGCTCGCGCTCGCCTTTCTTCATCCATGGGAACATCGGACGCCTCCTGCCTCTCGTTGCGATTCTCTCACGGGAGAGGTCGCCGCGTAAGCCTATGCGGTTCGTCTTGCCTTCTCCTCCCGGCCGTGTACAATGCGAGTCCCGCGCTCTCGGCCCCGGCCTGCTTGGGCGGGCGCGGACAAGGAGGAATCATGGACTACAGGATCCACAAGAGGGAGAACCTCTACTTCGGGCTCAGGGTCTTCTTCACCCTCGTCGTCGCCGCGGGCCTGGGCCTGGGCGGCTCGGCCCTCCTCGGCTCGGGCCTCGGCACGATGGCGGCCACCATCGTGACCTTCGCGATCTACGCGCTGGCCATCGCCCTCTTCTTCTGGTTCCAGAAGGTCATCCTGATCGGCCACCTGAAGGGCAACGGCGTCTGCGTCTCCGAGCGGCAGTTCCCGGAGGTCTAC
>JAKLEE010000278.1 GCA_022703215.1 Spirochaetota bacterium
TTCACCTCCCTCCGCTATCAATCCAAACAAGACATCGAATCCGTCATTGAGTGCAAAGTAATTCAGCCACCCTGGCATCGAAATCAACCCACCTTCACCCTCACCGGCATCGTCATCGCCACGCCGGTGAACAAGCCCTCGCCCGCCACGAAATTCGGCAGTTGGTCGAGGTCGACCTTCGAGATGCCTTCGACGGTATTCTCGACCTGGGCGATGTCGAGGTTGTTTATGAGGCGGAAGATCGCCTGGCTGTTGCACTGCGCGAGGACGTCCTTGTCGACGTAGGCGGGGCGCTGGGTGGCGATCATGAGTCCGACGCGGAACTTGCGGCCTTCGGAGGCGATGACGCGCATGGCGCGCTTCGAGGGCACGGACTTCCCTTCCCCCTGCGGCGCGAAGTTCTGGGCCTCGTCGACGATGAAGAGGGTATTGAACTTGCCGGTCCGCTTCGCTTCCTCGAAGACCTGCCCCATGAGCTCGCCCGCGACGGCCTGCCGCGTCTCCCGGTCGCTCGTCTGACGCAGGTCGAGGCGGTAGAGGCCGGGCTTCCTCAGCTGCGGAAGGAAGTCGAGCCGGTCGAAGCGGATTCCGTCGCGCTGGATGGCCGCGATGACTTTCTGCGCCGGCGTTTCGGAATTGCCGTAGCCGTAGGTCTTGAGCACCTTGTCGGCCAGTTCCTTGTGCACGTTCGCGATGGCAACCGCCCTTCGCTTCTTGTCAAAGACGGCGTTTGCCCGCGCGATACGGTCCTGCGCCTTCTTGAACTCCTTGACCAGTTCCTCGGCGACTTCCGGTTCGCCTTCGCTGTCGAGAATATCTGCCACGTACTGCATCGCGTCGAGCCGAGCCTCGTCGGAGGCGGCCTCCTCGAGGATGCGCATGAACGTATCCTGGTCGAGCTTGTCCTTCATGGCCAGCGCCTCGACGATGCGACGCTTCAGCTTCCGGTCGGGCTTGAAGTCGTAGAGGTCGACGAAGTCGTCGAGCGTCTCCACGAGCGGCGCGTCGAAACCCAGGCGCTCTCCCGTCTTGAAATCCAGGTTGGCGTACGCCAGCCCCGCCCCGTCTAGGAAGTCGCCGTATTCGCCGTGCGTGTCGACGATGACGACGCGCCCCTTCCAGGTCGACTCGTTATAGGGGGCCAGGAAGTCCGCGAGGTAGCGCTTCATGAAGTGCGACTTCCCCGATCCGGTGGCGCCGAGCACGGCGCTGTGCATGGCCAGCATGGACTCGGGGGCGAACGAGACCGCGATCTCGCGGTTGTCCCGGAGCGTCGCGTAGGGCCGGCCGCAGGAGGCGGGGTCGAACATCGTCCTGAACAGCGCGGGGTCGGCCTCGTGCACCTCCGCGCCGACCTGCGGAGGCAACGATGACGCCTCGTAGGAGAGGCCGCCATCCGGCTTTAGTTCGATGCTCCGTATGGCCTTGACCCGGGCGATCTCGAGCTGGGCGTCGACGTTGCCCGCGGACGCGATGCCGTTCAGCGCGACCTGGTTGATGCCGCCTTTTTCGCGGGCGGGCTTGGCGATGCCGAACTGCTCGAAGATGAAGGGATTGGCGAGGATCGATTCCCGGTCGGCCCCGAAGAAGTCGCGCCGGTAGCGGAGGCTCCGCTCGACCTTCCCGAGCACGATCCGTTCCCCGACCTTCACCTGGACGAACATGCCGGCGGGCAGCTCGCGCACGCCGATCATCCAGAAGCCAGAGTCCTCCGACTCGTTGGCGACGAACCCGGCCAGCGAGTCCGCGAGCTCGTCCGCCTCCGCCCACATCGCCTCGAAGCGCGCGGCGGCCGCCTTGACCTCGCCCTTGGCCGTGGTCGCGATGCCGGCCTCGGGGTTCTTCCCGTGCAGGTCTTCGTCGCCGAAGCCGCCTGAGGTGAGGTTGAAGGAGCCGAGCATCGCGTAGCCCGAACCGACGACGTAGAGCTTGGCATGGTGGTGACGCGAGAAGCGGAGCGAAGTCCGAACGCCCTTCCGCCGCATCGAGACCATCGCGCGGAACAAGGCCAGGTCGGAAATCTTCAAGTCGGTGGGGCTCCCGACGCGGAGCAGGACCCGGACGCCGATGCCGCGCGCCGCGAGTCCGGCGACGACCTCGTCGGTAAATATCCGCTTGAAGTACTCGGACTGTATCCAGCCCGAGGCTATCAGCACCTCGCCGTCGCGGTTCGCGTCGCTTCCCGCGTACTCCGCTATCCGCGCCTTGAGCGGCCCCAAGTTGTCTTCGTTCGATACGAGATCCATGTCCTTACCTCATCGTTCCGTTCTTCGTGAAAGGGTAAGCCGCGCCCTGCCTCATTTCAAGCTTCGACCGTTCCGGCGGAGCCGTAGAACTCGCCCATCGAAGCCAGGAAGGCGCGGGCTTCCGCGACGGCGCTTTCGGGAGCGACGACGCGCGCCCCCCGGCCGAAGCGCAGGATGTGGCGGAAGAACTCGCCTTCGCTATGGACCTTGAGGGTGAACACGAAGCGCTCCCCTTCCCGCTCGCAGCGCTGGCTCGGGTGGAGCGGGGCTTTTTCGAAGAAAGCCGCGGCCGATCGGTTCGCCTCGAACGAGAGCTCGCTCACGAGGCGCTCCTTGTGGCGCACCATGACGCCCCAGGCCGAGTTGACGTAGGTTCGCAGCGACGAAAGCTCGTCGGGGGTGAGGAATTTCCGCGACTTCGCGGCGCGGCCGATCTTGTCCGCGGCGAGCACGATGAGGTGCCCGTAGCCTTCGTCGAACGCCACGAGGTAAGGGATGCCGGATCGCAAGGCGAACTTGATCGGAACGACGCGGTGCGGCCGCGGCTCGTCCTTGGCCGTGTAGGAAAGCTCCAGGAACACGCCGGAGCGCATCGCCTCGAAGAGCTGGCGGAGCAGCTTCGGCTCGAGGCTCGCCCTCGTCTCCACGAGCTCCCGGGCCTGCCTGAGGAGCCGGTCCGGCAAGGGCTTGCCGCCGCTCGCCAATTCTCCTAAGGGTGACGCGACCAGGGCCGCGACGCCTGCGTAGTCCTCGCGCGACTGGAGCACGTCGAGGAAATCGTTGCGGCAGA
>JAKLEE010000279.1 GCA_022703215.1 Spirochaetota bacterium
TGGAGAAGATCGCCACCGAGCCCTTCAGCAGCGATTCCTCCGGGTGGTCGCCGCCGAGGGCGCCGCCGATGCGCACCCGGTTCCACGAGTCGGCGACGCCGAGGCAGTTGCCGCCGATGACGTCGACGCCGTTGCCCTGCGCCATCGCCCGGATCTCGCGGGCGTCGTGGACGGCGATCTTCTCGGTGATGATGACGATCTTGCGCAGCTCCGGGTTCACCCGGATGAGCTCGGCCACGCCGTCGCGCACGCCCGAGGGCGGCAGGTAGACGACGCCGGTGTTGAAGGCGTGGCCCGCCGCCAGCCCTTCGCGGACGTTGTTGTAGACGGGGATGTCGCCGATCGGGGTCTTGAGCGCCTGGCCGGCGCGGCCGGGCGAGGTGCCGAAGACGACGTTGCCGCCCGAGAAGGCGTGGCTCGTCGGCGTCACCTGCCGGCTCTCGCCGCCCAGGACGTTGAGGACGCAGACCCGGTCCTCGCGCGTGGCGACGTCGGCCAGCGAGCGGATGCCGAGGTAGTAGGGGAGCCCCTGGATGCCTTGATGATACATGTCCGTTCCTCCCTTACGCGGCCGCAGCCTTGAGGCCGAGCGAGGCCGCGATCTCCGCGCGCCCCCCCGCCCGCATCCAGTCGTCGATCTTCTTGGCGTAGTTCACCACCTCGGAGATGGCGCTGTCGAAGCCGAAGAAGCGGTAGGGGAGCCCGAGGCTCTCCAGCGTCTCGGCGAGATTGCCCATGCCGCGCACGAGGTTGGGGCCGCCGCGGCCCACCACCACGTAGAGCGGCGTCGGGCCATGGGCGGCGAAGTGCTCGCGCAGCGCGTCGCCCATGCCGCGGAAGGTCTCG
Source organism: Spirochaetota bacterium (assembly GCA_022703215.1). GTDB lineage: Bacteria > Spirochaetota > Spirochaetia > Treponematales > UBA12059 > JAFGNN01. The sequence goes on from JAKLEE010000279.1 coordinate 847, forward strand.
AGGATGTCGGTGTTGTTCGACTTGCCGCCGATGATGAAGAGCACGTTGGTCTGGGCGAGGAAGTGGCGGTAGCAGATCGCGGCCACCGCCTTCATCTTCTCGTAGGGCGGGTTGCCGCCGAAGTCCGAGGAGATGATCGCGGCCTCGCCGAGCACCTCCGTCACCAGGGAGTTCGCGCCGCCGCCGAAGGTGGGGGCGAGGATGGTGCCCTTGTCGTTGATCACGAAGACGTCCGACTGGCCCTGGTGGGTGCGGAGCGTGTTCACCTCCTGCTCGAAGGCGGTGACGTCGGCGGCGAAGAGCTGGTCGGGCAGGCCGAGCCGCGCGACGCGCGGGTCGTCCCGGTCGAAGCCGCACTTGAAGTCGCAGGCCACCGGCGTCAGCCGCCCGCCCGAGCCCAGGCGCATGCGGATCGGGTTCAGCTCCAGCGTGGTCATGCCGTAGTGGTGCACCAGCTCCCAGAGCTTGGGCAGGTGCTGGACCAGCGGCGAGATGATCTCCTTCGGCGCGCCGATGTCGGTGAGCGCGTTCGCCACCACGAAGGCCTTGAGCCCCGTCAGCGCCTCGAAGGGCACGGTGGCCACGTCCGACTTCGGCAGGTCCTCGATGTCCATGCCGCCGCGGTGGGTGAGCGTCATGGTCGGCGCCCGGAAGCGGGTGTCGTCGGAGATCGAGAAGTAGACCTCGTGCTCCGCCGGAACCCCCGCCTCGAAGGTGACCCCGTTCGACTTGGCATGGGCGTTGCCGTGCCGGTGCTCGCAGAAGTAGAGCCGCTCCTTCTCCGCCAGAGCCTCCTCCAGGCTGCGCGCCCGGCCCACCAGACCCGCCTTGCCCTTCTTGCCGATCCCGCCCCGGAACACCGGCTTGATGAAGATCAGACCGTGCCGGTCGATCAGGCCCTGGATCTGGTCCTCCGTCGCGTCAGGCCCCAGAACCTCCGACGTCGGAAAATCCACATGGCCCAAAAGCCGCGCCCCGTGAAGAAGCCCGTTCAGTTGCATCGCAAATCCATCCCTTGGTGGTTTTTCGGTGAGGGGGGTCCGGCGGCGGGCCGGACCCGGCGCGCCCGGCGTCAGTCGCGGGCGTCGAGGGCGGGAGCCTCCGCGAGGCTGTCCGCGAGGGGTTCCCCGGGCGTCTCCGCAGGGCCCTCATCGGGGGCCTTGCGCCGGCGGGCGAGCATGTTGAGCCCCTCGACCAGGGCCGAGAAGCCCATGGCCGCGTAGATGTAGCCCTTGGGCACATGGAACCCCATGCCGTCGGCGATCAGCGTCATGCCGATCATCAAGAGGAACCCCAGCGCCAGCATCACGATCGTCGGGTTCTTCTCGATGAAGGCCGCGACCGGCCCCGAGGCCAGCAGCATCACGCTGATGGCGACGATGACGGCGATGTACATGATCGCCAGGTGCTCGGTCATGCCGACCGCGGTGATGATCGAGTCGACCGAGAACACCAGGTCGAGCAGCAGGATCTGGAAGATCGCCGCCCCCATCGAGACGTTGATCGTCTGCCCGACGATGTCGTCCTTGTGGTCGACCGGATCGACGGTGTGGTGGATCTCCTTGGTCGCCTTCCACACCAGGAACAGGCCGCCCGCGATCAGGATCAGGTCCCGCCAGGAAAAGCCGTGGCCGAAGGCGGTGAAGACCGGCGTGGTCAACCCGACGATCCACGCGAGCGCCGCGAGCAGGATCAGACGCATCACCAGCGCCGCCGAAATCCCCAACCGCCGCGCCTTCGCGCGCTGGTGCGCCGGCAGCTTGTTCGTCAGGATCGAGATGAAGATCAGGTTGTCGATCCCGAGAACCACCTCCATCGCAACAAGAGCCACCATCGCAGCCCAGCCCTCAGGCGTCGTCAAAAAAACAAAATGCGTGGCGAAGAAGTCCATGGGGTCCTCGGGCAGGTCAGAGCGAAGCCGTCCCTCCTCAGGGAGGGCGACGCGGAGATCACGCAGGCGAAGGGGCGAGAAGACCGGGACGCGCGACCATTGGCGCGCGCCCCGAAGCGGACGTCAGGCGTCCTTGAAGACCTCGTCCCGGGATTTCCGGATCGAGGGAAGCACCGCCACCGCCAGAGCCAGGGCCGCGACGATGAGCAGGCCGAGGGAGAGGGGCGAGGTGACGAAGGTGAGCGGGTTGCCGTCGGAGATGATCAGCGCCTGGCGAAGCTTTTCCTCCAGCAG
>JAKLEE010000028.1 GCA_022703215.1 Spirochaetota bacterium
CGTGTACAGAACCTACCCGGAAGCCGTGCGGAAGACCCTCGCCCTGATCGAGGCGCACGAGGGCTGGGACAAGGATCCGCTCATACTCTACGACGAGGATTTCTCGCAGTACAAGCCGCGCGGCCATTACACCCGGAACGCGGCCCTGGGCCAGTACTTCAAGGCCATGATGTGGTTCGGCCGCATCCACGCCTACATGGCCCTGCGCGGGGGACAGAGCTACGTCTGGGCGAACGAGGATCCGAAAGCTCCGGACACCTCGACCGGCCTCAGCCTCCGCCTGACGCCCATGGCCGTCCTCCTCAACCGCCTGGCGCTTGAGGATCCCTCGCTCGTCGACGCCTGGCGCGAGCTCTTCGACCCGATCAGCTACCTGATCGGAATCTCCGACGACCTCTCGCTCGACGACGTCATGCCCTTCGTCCGGAAAAATCCCGTCGCGGACTTCCCCGCCTGGACCGCCGACGAGGACGCGATCAAGGACTTCGTCCGCAAGGCGGCCGGCGAGCTCCGCCCGCCCCGCATCGCGGGCAATTCCGTCGTCTATGTTCCCTCCGGCGAAGGCGATACCCCGCCCCTCGGCTGGCGCCTCTTCGGCCAGCGCTTCACCTGGGATTCCGCGGTCCACATGCAGACCAGCTTCCCCCGCTTGCCGCCGAATGACGAAATGATTCCGCGCTACTGGGTCTCGGGCCTCGACCTCATGAAGGCCTTCGGCTCGAAGACCGCCGACGCCCTGCTCGCGCGCTGGGAGAACGGCTACGCGACCTTCCCCGAGCTCGAAGGCGTCCTGGACGGATTCGAGTCCGATTTCTCCGGCCGCGACGAGGATTTCTGGGCGGAGACCTACTACAACCGCGCGCTCTTCCTCATCAAGGCGCAGGCTCAGTTCGAGCCGGGCGCGGGTTTCTATTTCACGGAGACCCCGGCCTGGGGTGCCAAGTCCCTGCTTTCTGCCCATGGCACCTGGGCCGAGCTCCGCCACGACACCATCCTCTACGTCAAGCAGGTCTACGGCGCGGAGATGTCCGGCGGCGGCGACTGGGAGCCCACCTGGCGCGTCGAGCCGATCCCGGAGCCGATCAATTACATCGAGCCCAACCTTCCCTTCTGGACCGGGGCGCGCATCCTGGTCCGCGACCTGGCCGAAAACGCGGCGCGCATGGGCCTCCTGCCGGAGCGCTACGCCAACGCCTTCGAGACGCTCGAGGCGGTGCTGGCAGAGGCGGTCGACATAGTCCGGCTCGAGGTCGAGGACAAGCCGATTTCCCTCGCCCAGAACGAGGCCATACGCAACATGGCGCGCCGCCTCGTTCCGGCGTCCAATCCGGAGAATCCCTGGAGCGAGGAGATCTACTCCGGCGGCGAGCCCCAGGACGAGCGCATGGGCATCATCGCCGACGTCTACACCGCGGTGGATCCGAAGCAGGTGCTCGAGGTCGGCATCGCGGCGCCGTACCGCATCGACGTCCTGCTCAACGACGGCCAAGGCGGCAAGCGCGTGGCCGCGGGCTACGTCTTCAGCTACTACGAGTTCCGGCACCCCATGGACGACCGCCTGACCGACGAGCAATGGAAGGAGATCGCGTACAAGCGCGGCGCCGACCTGTCGAAGTACCGGCCCTTCTGGTCCGAAGATATTTTCGATTGAAAAGGCAACTCGGCCGCGGCCATGGCGTCGCGGCCGCCCGCCCCAAATTCACCCGCGCGCTCGCTTCGCTCTTGCTGATCCCGGCCTGCGCCGCCTTCAACGCGTGCGGAGCGGGGCCGCGCGGAGAGGCGTCGGCCCCGTGGCTGTCGTCGGAGGGCGCCGCCGACCTGGCGGCCGTGTCTGCGCGACCGTACTCCACCTGGCAGAGCCTCGGCGAGCGGCTCTTGCCGGGCCCCGGACCCGGGGCGCCCGAGGGGACGGACCCCGGCAGCTTCCCCGTGGGAGGCATCGCGAGCCACCACCTGCTTTCGCACGCGTGGATCGACGCCTGGTTCGCCGCGCTCGCGCGGGCGCGGACGGTGGAGACCTTCTTCATCGTCTCGCCCCGCCACTTCGGGCAGTCGGGCGGCGTCGCGTCGATGTCGCTCCGGCCCTTCGCGGTCTCGGGCGGCTTCGTGGAGGTCGACGTCCCGGCGGCGCGCCGGGTGGCGGAGCGGCTCGAGGCGTCTTTCGACGATACGGCCTTCACCTACGAGCACGGGGTCTCCACCTTCGCGCCGTTCATCGCGCGCCACTTCCCGGGCGCCAGGGTGGTGCCGCTCGCCGTCGACGGAGAACCGCCCGTGGATCTCGCCGACGCCAGGGCGCTCGCGGCGGCCCTGTTGCCCGAATTCCGGGGCGGCGCGGTGCGGCGCGCCTTCCTGCTCGTGTCGAGCGATTTCAGCCACCATGGCACCAAGGCCGAGGCGGACCGCCGCGACGCCATCTCGCGCCGCTTCGTGGAGCGGCCGTCCGCCGACACCTGGTTCTTCGCGGGCTGCGACAACCGGCCGGGCATGTACGTCCTCGGCGCCCTCGCCGACGGGCTCGGCGCCGCCGGCCGCGTGCTGTGGCGGACCACCGCCCTCGACATCGCGCCGGATCACGTGGACCCCCGCGACGTGACGAGCTACTTCTTCTCGTTCGTCGCGCTCGCCGCGCCCTGAGCTCCCGGTCGGGGACAGAGCTCGAAGCTGGGCGCCTTCAGGGACGGAGCACGAAGCGGAGCGTCGGGGCCGCGCGCCACTCGAGCGTGCCGTCGTCGAGGCGGGCCGGGTCGAGCCCGGCCTTGCGGAGCACGGCCTCCGCGTACCCGCTCGCGGTCCACCCCTCGTCGAGGGCGACGCCGGCCTGGATGAGCGTCGGATCGTCCGCGTTCACGACCATGAGGGTGTCGATTCCGGGGCGCGCCTCGCGCCAGGACCCGATGCGGCGGAACTCTCCGTATATGTTCGCCTCGACGTGCAGGGCCGCGAGATCCTCCCGGGCTATGTCCCCGTAGCGCGGGTCGCGCGCGGCGAGGGCGGCCGTGGCCACGACGGCCTCCTCCGGCGCTTCGACGTCCTTCCAGAACGAGACGCAGCCGCGGTCGCCGTCCGCGCCGATGAAGCGTATGCCGATGCCGCGCGGCGCGCCGGGCTCCATGCCCAGGAGCGGTGGAAGCCTCTCGCCCGAAAGGGACGCGGCCGCGTCGCGCGCCGCGGCCGCGAGCGAGGCGAGCCTGGCCTCGGGGAATTCCTGCCGGAGCGTGCGCAGGTCGGCGGGCTCCGCGCATGCGGTGAGCAGGCACGCGCACGCGAGGAAGGGAAAGAGCTGGTTTATGACGAACGGACGCCGTTTCGGAGCGGCGTCGCGGGCTCCTGGTAACATGGTCGCAGGGTACCCCGCGGGGCGGGTTCGCGTGAAGCGCCGCTTGAGCCCGCTCCGACCGCGGCCCGCTTGACCCGCGACCCCGCCGCGGGGATACTGGCCTTCCATGAAGAAGCTTATCTTCGTGACGGGCGGCGTGTGCTCCTCGCTCGGCAAGGGCGTTACCGCCTCCTCGATCGGCGCTCTCATGGAAGCCCGCGGGCTTTCCGTCCGCATGATGAAGATCGACCCCTACCTGAACGTGGACGCGGGGACCATGAGCCCCTACCAGCACGGCGAGGTCTACGTCACCGACGACGGCGCGGAGACCGACCTCGACCTGGGGAACTACGCCCGCTTCACCAACGCGCCCATCACCCGCGCCAACTCGATCACGACGGGACAGGTCTACGACGAGGTCATCCGCAAGGAGCGCGAGGGTCGCTACCTCGGGCGCACGGTCCAGGTCGTTCCCCACGTCACCGACGCCATCAAGGCCCGCGTCCTCGCGGTCGCCGACAGCCCCGACGTGGACCTCACCATCGTCGAGATAGGCGGCACGGTCGGCGACATGGAGTCCATTCCCTTCCTCGAGGCCGCGCGCCAGCTGATCCACGAGCTCGGACGCCAGAACGCGGTGTCCGTCCACGTCACCCTGGTGCCGACGGTCTCGGGCGGCGAGCTCAAGACCAAGCCCACCCAGCACTCGGTCAAGGAACTGCAGGAGGTCGGCATCCAGCCCGACGCCCTGGTGCTGCGCTCCGGCGAGCCCATGGACGAGGCCATACGCCGCAAGATCTCCGCCTTCACCAACATCGATTTCGAGGGCGTCATCAGCGCGCACGACGTCGCCGACACCATCTACGAGATACCCCTCGTCTTCCACGACCAGGGCCTCGACGTGTTCCTGCTCCGCCGCATGGGCGTCGAGAGCCGGCACGCCGACCTGCGCGCCTGGAAGGACGTGGTGCGCCGCTTCCGCGAACCGAAGCGCCGCGTCCGGATCGCGGTGGTCGGCAAGTACATGGAGCTCTCCGATTCCTACAAGTCGGTGTGGGAGGCGCTCCACCACGGCGGCATCGCCAACGAGGCGGCCGTCGACCTGGTCCGCGTCGACTCGGGGCTCCTCGAGAAGGAAGGCGCCGACCTTGCGGCCGTGCTCGGCGACGCGGACGGCATCCTCGTGCCCGGCGGTTTCGGCCATCGCGGCATCGACGGCATGGTGGCGGCGGCGCGCTACGCCCGCGAGAACGGCATCCCCTATTTCGGCATCTGCCTCGGCATGCAGATCATGGCCATCGAGTGGGCGCGGAACGTGCTCGGCTGGGCGGACGCCAATTCCGGCGAATTCGACCGCGAGACGCCGCACGCGGTGGTATCCCTGCTCGAGGAGCAGGTCGACGTGAAGAATTACGGCGGCACCATGCGCCTCGGCGCCGGGCGTTCCGCGCTCCGCGAGGGCACCGCCATCCGCGCCGCCTACGGCGCCGCCGAGATTTCCGAGCGCCACCGCCACCGCTACGAGTTCGCCAACGCCTTCAGGCCGCAGATGGAGGGCGCGGGGCTCGTGATCGCGGCGCTCACCCCGGACGGAGGGCTCGTCGAGGCGCTCGAATGGCCGGCTCATCCCTGGTCCGTCGGCGTCCAGTTCCATCCCGAATTCAAGTCGCGGCCCGTCGCCGCCCACCCGCTCTTCCGCGCCTTCGTCGAGGCCGCGGCATCGAGGAAAGGCTGATCGCCGCATGCCGCTCCCCTTCCGTTCCGCCGTCCGCCGGGGCATCCTGCCGCGGCTCGCCGTCCTCGGCTTGATCCTGGCGGGCTCCGCCTGCTCCCTCGACTACGGGGCCGAGGCTCCCGACGAGCTCGGACCCGGCACGCCGGAGCTCCTGCTCACGGGCGCCCGCCACCGTTCGATCGCGGACGGCAAGGTGGTGTTCCGCGTCGAGGCCGAGCGGGCCGAAATACACGAGTCGAAGGGCTACACCATCCTCTTCGACGCGCGCTTCGTCGAATACGCGAAGGACGGCTCGGTGGCGACCGAGGGACGCGCCGACCGCATCCGCATCGACACCGCCACCGAGGACGCCGAGATCGAAGGCAATGTCGTCTTCACGAGCGCGCGCGAGAAGGCTTCCTTCTCCACCACGCGGCTCGCCTGGAACGCTGCCGAGCGACGGCTCGCGGGCGGCGACGACGCGCTCGTCACGGTGCGCACCGAGGACGGCACGGAGCTCCGCGGCGCCGGCTTCGAGGCCGACGCCGCGCGCGGCACCTTCCTGTTCGGCGAGGACGTCGCCGGCTCCTTCACGCCTCCCGCTCCGGAGGTGGCGCCGTGAGGCAGCCCCTCCGGACCGACGCACGGAGCGCGTCCGTCCTCGCGCCCGTCCTCGCCTTCGCCTTCGCGTTCGCCTTCGAGTTCGCGCCGCCCGCCTCCGCGGAGACCTTCAGCTTTTCCGCGGACGGCATGTCCGGAAGCTTTTCGCCCGGCAAGGAGAACGCGGTCCTGACGGGCAATGCCCGCGTCGTCTCGGGCACCCTCGAGATCCGCGCCGATCGCATCGAGATTTCCGGCAAGGACTGGCGCTACGTGCGCTGCTACGGCGCGGTGGTCGCGGAGGACAAGGAAAAGGGAATCCGTTTCATCACCGAGACTTTCTTCCACGACCGCGTCGCGCGTATCAGCCGGATGGAGGGCCCCTCGACCCTCGAGGACCGGCGCAACCGGCTCGTGGTGAAGGGTTCGTGGATCGAGAACGACGACGCGACCGAGATCGCCAAGGTGCGCATCGACGCGCGCATCCTGCGCGAGGACCTGGCCTGCCGCGCCGAATTCGCGCGCTACGACAGGGGTTCCGGCCTGCTCGAGCTCTCGGGCTCGCCGGTGGTGGTCAAGGACGGCGACGAGTATCGCGCCGCGCGCATCGTCGTCGACGTGGACACAGAGGAGATCTGGCTCGAGGGCTCGGTGAGCGGCAGCGTGAGCGCCGCCGCCGGGTCCGGCGGCAAGCCGGCGCCCGGGGACGGCGAACCGGACGCGGCTCCGGCGGCGGGGGACCAATGAGCGATTCCGACGACCGTTTCGACGACGGTGTTCCGGACGGACCCGCTCCCGCGCCGGACGGGTTCGAGGCCGGAGCGCCCCCCGTCTCCGACGAAGCCGCGGACGAGCGGGAGGACGAACGGCTCGAGGACATCGCGGGTCCGCGGGACGGCGTCAGCCACGTGCTCGAGGCGCGCGGCCTCCGCAAGGCCTTCGGCAAGAAGGTGGCGGTGGCCGACGTCTCGTTCTCCATGCGGAACGGCGAGGTCGTGGGACTGCTCGGCCCGAACGGCGCCGGCAAGACGACGGTCTTCTACATGATCGTCGGCTTCCTCAAGCCCGACTCCGGCGGCGTGCTGCTCGACTCGGGGCCGGTGGACGGCCTGCCCATGCACCGCCGCGCGCGCATGGGGCTGGCCTACCTTCCCCAGGATCCTTCCATCTTCCGCAAGATGAGCGTCGAGGACAACATCGCGGCCGTGCTCGAAACCCGCACCGACCTCGACGCGGCGGGCCGGAAGCGGGCGCTCGAGGAGCTCCTCGAGGAGTTCGGGGTGGCGGAGCTCCGGAAGCAGGCCGGCTGGACCCTTTCCGGCGGCGAGCGCCGCCGCACCGAGATAGCGCGGGCCCTTGCCATACGGCCCAAGTTCCTGCTGCTCGACGAGCCTTTCGCGGGCATCGACCCGATCGCGGTGCAGGAGATCAAGCGCATCGTGCGCAGGCTCTCGGCAAAGGGCATCGGGGTGCTCCTGACCGACCACAACGTGCGCGATACCCTCGACGTGACCCACCGGGCCTACGTCATTTCCCGCGGGACGATACTCGTCTCGGGGACCCGAGCGGACATCCTGGCCAGCGAGATGGCCAGAAAAGTATACCTGGGGGACGGCTTCTCCATGTGAACCCCGGCGCCCCTGCGCGCCCTCAGTCGGAACGACTCGCGTATTTCCTTCCCGCTCAAGCATTTGCCGCGGCGAGCTTGACGGGAGGGCCGGGCTGTGCTACATTTGGCCCGTAACCCGTGTTCGGGTCTCCCCATCATCGGCATCCCACTGGAACTCACATGCAGTACTTCGACACGCATGCCCATATCGGGCTCATCTTCGACGACCCCATCGAGCAGCTGCTCGTCTGCCAGCAGGCGAAGCAGGCAGGCGTCGTCGGCATCGTGAGCATATGCAACAGCCTCATGGACTTCACGCAGGTCTACGAAAACCTCAAGACCGCCGAGCATGTCTTCCACGCCGTCGGCGTCTCTCCGTCGGAAGTCCAGAATCCCGGCAAGGATTGGCAGCGGCGCATCGAGGATAGCCTCAAGCTGCCCCGCGTGGTCGCCATCGGCGAGATCGGCCTCGACTATTTCCACCGCTTCGGCGACCGGAAGAGCCAGATCGAGCTCTTCATCGACCAGCTCGAGATGGCCGCGCGTTTCGACAAGCCGGTCATCGTCCACAACCGCGAGGCGGGCAAGGACGTGTTCGACATCCTCAAGGACCGCATGCCGCCGGCCGGCGCCGTCCTGCACTGCTATTCCGAGGACGCCGAGTACGCGCGGCGCGCCCTCGACCTCAACCTCTACTTCTCGTTCGCCGGCAACCTGACCTACCGCAACGCCCGCAATCTCCACGAGACCGCCCAGGCCGTCCCGCTCGAGCGTATCCTGGTCGAGTCCGAGGCGCCTTTCATGGTGCCCGCGGAATACCGCGGAAAGCGGAACAAGCCCGAGTACCTGCCTTCCACGGTGGACTTCCTGGCGCAGGTGCTCGACCTGCCGATCGAGGAAGTCGCCGCCGCGACCACCGCCAACGCCCGCCGCTTCCTCAGGCTGGGCTGACGCCGCCTCGCGCCGCGCGGAGGACCTTTTTCCGCGCGGCGACCCGGCGCCGTCCCGGGCGCCGCCGGAGAACGGAACCGAAATGGACCACGACGCACCGCTCGAACTCGCCGGCGCCATGCTGCCGGGACGGCTCTTCCTCGCCCCGGTCGCGGGCTATTCCGACGCGGCCTACCGATCGGTCTGCGCCGACCACGGCTGCGACCTGGCCTTCACCGAGATGGTCAGCTCCGAGGCCCTGACGCGCGGCTCGGAGAAGACCAAACCCCTGCTCGCGCGCGCGGAAAACGAGAAGGCCTACGCCATCCAGATTTTCGGCTCCTCGCCGACCGTCATGGCCCGCGCCGCCTCCATGCTCGAGGGCTACGCGCCGCTCCTCGTCGACATCAACTGCGGCTGTCCCGTGCCCAAGATAGTCAAGACCGGCGCGGGCTCGGCCCTGATGAAGGAACCCGCGCGCATCGCCGCCATCGTGCGCGCGGTCCGCGACTCCCAGGGGGCGCCCGTCACCGTGAAGATCCGGCTCGGATGGGACGCCTCGTCGATCAACTACCTCGATGCCGCCGAAGCCGCCGTCGGCGCAGGCGCGGCGGCCGTCACGCTGCACGCGCGCACCCGCGAGCAGGGCTATTCCGGCAAGGCCGACTGGACGGCGCTCAAGGCGCTGGTCGAGGCCTCGCCCTTGCCGGTGTTCGGTTCCGGCGACGTCTTCTCCGCGGACGACGTCGCGCGCATGTTCGCCGAGACGGGCGTGGGGGGCGTCATGGTGGCGCGCGGCGCCATCGGCAATCCTTTCATCTTCGCGGAGGCCAAGTCGCTGCTCCGCTCGGGCCGGAGCCTCGAGGTCGGCTGGGCGGAGCGCGTGGCGGCGGCGCGCCGGCACTACGAGCTCTCGGTGCGCTTCCTCGGCGAACGGGTCGCTGGCGCGGAATTCCGGAAGGCCTTCTGCGCCTACACCAAGGGCGCCACCTGGGGCGCCGCGCTGCGCGCGGAGGCGGTCAAGGCGTCGACGCGGGCCGAATGGGACGCCGTGTTCGGCGCCTGGGAAGCGCGGGCGCTATGAAGGCCTCGGGGAAGGGCCGATAGCCTTGCCGCGGGCAAGGCGCCGCCTGGCTTTTACTTGCGCTTCGAAACCCAATCCGCGAGCCTGCGCCGGAAATCCGATCGGGCGTCCTCGGGCGGGCTGCGGCCCGCGGCCGCTTCAAGGAAGGGTATCGCCACCTCGGACTCGATCGAAGGCCAGTCGAAGGGCAGTATGTTCGGCGCGACGAGGTTGGACCCGGCTACCGTCCTGCCCTCCATGGCCGGGTAGACGAGCGGGAACCAGCGGTCGTTGACGGCGGAGAGGGACGAGAAGCCCCCGGCGATGCCGAACACGCTCTCGGTCAGCCGGAGCCTCTTGGAAGACTGCAGGAGCTCCGCCTGCGTCGCCTCCGAAAAGAGCCAGCCGAGGAAGGCTTCGGCCCCTTGCTTTCCCGCGCCGCTCCGCAGGATGCCGGCCCAGACCGCGTCACCGAGCACGGGAATCCGCCCGCCTTCCCCGTACCAGCGGAAATCGAGCAGTCCCCGGGACGCCTCCGGCACGAGGAAGAAGCGGTCGGAGCGGAGCACCGCGAAGAGGGTGCGCTTCTCCAGCACCGACGCGTAGGGGGGCAGGTAGAGGTACTTGAACTGGAAGTCATCCTCCGCCTCTATCGATCCGTTCACCCGGGAAGCCCACTCGCGGAGCGTTCCGAGCGCCTTTTCGAGCGCCTCGTCGCTCCAGGCGAGCGGCGTCCCCTCGCGGAAGGAGGCGCCCGCGGCCCAGGCAGCCAGGAGCATGGTCTCGCCGTACCAGCGCGGGGAAAAGCCCATGGCGGTGTAATCGCGTCCGGACTTGCGGTTGAAGGCGAGCGCGGCGGGTTCCAGGTCGGCGAGCGTGGCCACCATCCCGACAGGCAGGGGAGGAGGATCGACGTCGCGGAAGATCGCCATTGGCAAGTTGAACGAAAGCGGCAGGAGGAGCTGGCGCCCGTCGACGTTGCCTTTGGCGAGCAGCTCCGGATAGAAGAGCGACTGGTTGATGGCCAGCTCGCCGAACAGGTAGTCGAGCGAGACGAGCTGCTTCCTGAACGACTCCGAGCGAAGGTAGCTTCCGATGACGAGGGCCGGCTTCCGGCGCGCGGCGGAAACCGCCTCGGACAGGCCCTCGTGATGGCGCACCGCCACCCGGTACCGTTGCTGCGAGGCGTTGAACGCGGACGCGTACACCGCGAGCTCCGGACGGTCGGTCCAGATTTCGGTCGGTTTCGCCGTGCAGGCGGCCGAGGCGAAGGCGAGCGCGAGCGCGAAGGCGGCAGGCGCGGCGCGCCGAACGGCGGGTTTGGTCCGGGGAAGGAGCATGGTGGAACCCTAGCGCGCGCCGGCCGCGGCGATCAAGCCGGCGGCCGCAGGACTTGTCCTGCGGCGCTCAAATTCCTTCCATTCTCGCCAAAATGGGTAGCTATGCGCGCCGCCTTCGAGGTATACTTTGGCCCCATGCAAGTGAAGGATCCCGAGATTTTCTCGTTGCTCGAGAAGATCGGCCACCATTACCGCACCAACATCGCCAACCGCTTCACGCGGCACGCGCTCTCGACCATGTCCATCGAAGGGAACGGCTGGGCCCTGATCGAGGAAATGACCGAGAAGGTGGCGAATTACCGATACCAAGGCTACCATCTCGACGAACTCTATATGCAGATACTCGCCATGGCGCGCTTCGTGTACCAGTCTCGCCGCCAGGTCGCGCCGAACCTCCGCCTGCTCGCCGGCGCCGGGCACGGCCAGCGGGTCACCGAGGCCGATCGGGTCTTCCGGGACATGGCGGTGAACAACTTCGACTCGAACCTGAAGCTGCTGTCCGACATGGTCAACGACCTGTACACGAAGGTTGCGGCGCTCGACAGGGAGGACGCGGGCGTCAAGCCGACCGTGTTCTCCAGGATACCCGAGCTCAAGGAGATCGGGCGCTACCTGGTCGACTGACGGCTCCTTTCCCCGTTCCCCCGCCCCGCTTGACAAAGGCCGGCCGCCCTCGCTATGGTGTGGCTCCGCGTGTTGGAGCGGTGTCCGAGCGGTCGAAGGAAGCGGTCTTGAAAACCGCCGAGCCGAAAGGCTCCGTGGGTTCGAATCCCACCTGCTCCGGATCCGTCAGACCGATTTGGAGAGGTGCGAGAGAGGCCGAATCGGGCTCCCTGCTAAGGAGTTGTACCCCACAAGGGTACCGGGGGTTCGAATCCCCCCCTCTCCGGTTGATTTACGCTGTCGGAAGATGGGGGATTCGAACCGAGGCCCCCGCCGACCGATAGGGAGGAAGAGACGGCAGGGATGCCGTCGACAGGGGGCCGAGGCGGGTTCGAGGAAGCTTCCGTGATGGAAGCGACGAGAACCGAATCCCCCCCTCTCCGGTTCATTCACAGATTCAATCGATGGGGGATTCCAACCGAACCCCATCGGCGGTTCACCTCCCCTTCGGGGGTTTACATAGACGAGGCTATAGCTCAGCTGGATAGAGCGCCAGATTGCGGATCTGAAGGTCGGAGGTTCGAATCCTCTTAGCCTCATCGTCCTGGAGAGATGCGAGAGCGGTTGAATCGGGCGGTCTCGAAAACCGTTGAACCCGTAAGGGTTCCGAGGGTTCGAATCCCTCTCTCTCCGATGATTCACCGGATTTAAAAAACGCGACGTTATCCATACCCGGAGAGATGTCCGAGTGGTTTAAGGTCCACGCTTGGAAAGCGTGCGTGCTCACAAGGCACCGAGGGTTCGAATCCCTCTCTCTCCGTACCGGCCGACTCGAGCGTTCGAAGCCAGGCCCCGCGCTAGCGGCCGCCGCGAAACCCCGCCAGGCCCGGAAGGGAGCAACGGTACGCGGTAGGTGCTGAGTCGCGGCAAGCCTGGCTTCGAGCGCTTGGGCCCCCTTCTTTCCTACCCTTCCTTCCCCATCGGATTCCCGTTCCCGCCGCGAGTCCTCGAGCCGGGTGTCGGGCCGACCGGCTTCGCCGCCTCGCCGTCCTTGCCGCGTCCTCCCCGCCGTGCTATCCTCCGCGCATGCCCTACGAGATCACCGCGTCGCGAAAACGCCCCCGCAGCTTCGACGAGCTGGCAGGCCAGGAGTTCGTCTCGGCCACCCTCCGCTCGACCATCGAGTCGGGGCGCATCGCGCACGCGTACCTGTTTTCCGGCCCCCGCGGATGCGGCAAGACCAGCACCGCCCGCATCCTCGCGCGTTCGCTCAATTGCGCCAAGGGACCGACCGCCGACCCCTGCGGCGAATGCGACAACTGCAAGGCCATCCGCGCGGGCTCCAGCATGGACGTCATCGAGATCGACGGCGCCTCGAACACGAGCGTCGACAACGTCCGCCAGATCAAGGACGAGGTGCTTTTCCCGCCGAACTCGAGCCGCTACAAGATCTACATCATCGACGAGGTCCACATGCTCTCGAACAGCGCCTTCAACGCGCTGCTCAAGACCATCGAGGAACCGCCGCCCTACGTCGTCTTCGTCTTCGCCACCACCGAGCTGCACAAGGTGCCGGCCACCATCAAGAGCCGCTGCCAGCAGTTCGCCTTCCGGCTCATTCCCCTCGAAACCATCGCGAGGCTCCTCCGCGAAGCCGCGACCGAGATCGGGGCCGAGGCCGACGAGGAAGCTCTGCTCTGGATCGCCAAGGAGGCGACGGGCTCGCTCCGCGACGCGTACACGCTGTTCGACCAGGTGGCGGCCTTCTCCGACGGCAAGCTGACGGCCGCGAAGATCCGCGACAAGCTGGGCCTGGTCGGGCTCGACCGCATGAACGAGCTGATGACCGCCTGCGTGAAGGGCGAGCGGGCGACCGCCCTCGAGCGGCTCGACGCCCTGCTCGACCGCGGCGTCTCGCCCGAGCAATGGGTGGTGGACGCCGTGGAGTATTGGCGCGCCGTGCTGTTCCTCAGGAACGGCGTGGAAAAGCCCGGCCTGCTCGGCGCCCCCGCGTCCGCCTTCGATCGCGCGGTCGTCGACGCCCTGAGCCCCGAGAAGATCGAGCGCGCGCTCGCGGGCCTCCTCCAGCTGCACCGTGACCTGAGGACTTCCGTCGATCCGCGCTTCGAGCTCGAGCTGGCGGTCTCGCGGCTGTCGGGCCTGGCCTCGGCCTTGACGGCCGCCGAGGCCGCGCGCGCGGTGGACGAATTGCGCGCCTGGCTCCGGTCCGGCGCCGCCACGTCCGCGCCTTCCCCGGCCTCCGCGACTTCCGGATCCCGAGGGCTCGCCGAAGCCCTGCGCGCGGACGACCCCGAGGGCGGGGAACAAAAAAAAAAGCCTGAACGCCCCGACGGCTTGAGCCCGGCGCGCCGGGAACCCGCCGGCGCGGAGCCGGCCGCCGGTCTTGCCGGGCAGCGGTCGGACGCGGCTGCCGCGGGCCCGGCCACGGCGCCCGAGCGCATGCCGCCGCCGCCGACGGCAAGCTCGGTGTTCGACGAGGATGAAGATGAGGACGGGGATACCGACGGTAGCGCGTCGGAAGCGCCCGTCTCCGCGGCGCGCTCCGCGATGGAACCGGAGCGCGCGGCCGCGTCCGATGCCCCGGCTCCTTTCGCCACCTCGGCACCCCCCGACGCCGCGGCCATCCGCGAGGCGACGCTCGCGCTCCTGCGCAAGGCCGATTTCGTGCTTGCCGGAGCGCTCGAGAAAGCGGTCGCCTGGCGCGTCGAAGGCGCGAAGCTCGTCATCGAGTTCGAGCGTCCCTACGAGGAAAACATGGCGCGGGCGGAGCTCGCCCTCGTCTCGAAGCGGGTCGGCGAGTCCGGCGGCTCGGGCCTTTCGGTCGACATCAGGCCGCTCAGGCGGCAGGGCGCGGCGACAGGCGGGGGTAGCCCCGACGCTGCCGCCGGCGGTCAGGCGCGCGCGCCGGCCCGGACCGAGGGCGGGGCCGATCCGGTGGAGCTTGTCGAGCGGGTGTTCCGCGGCCGTCGGGTTCCGCAGGCGCAGGCGGACCACGCCACGGGCACCGCACACCAGGACGGAGGAACGCAATGAACCTGAACGATGTCATGAAGATGTTCGGCGACCCGCGGCGGATGGAGGAAATGGCGCGTGAGATGCGCGCCAGGATGCTCGAGCTTGAGGTCGAGGGCTCGGCGGGCGGCGGCATGGTCAAGGTCGTGCTCGACGGCGATTTCGGCATGAAGTCCGTGGCCATCTCTCCCGAAGTTGTCGATCCGGCGGACGTGCCCATGTTGAACGACCTCGTGCGCGCCGCGTACAACGACGCCGTCGGCCGGCTCCGCGAGCGCATGCAGTCGGAATTCGGCGCGGGCGCCCAGGGCCTGGGGCTGCCGGGAGTCGGCGGCCTGTTCGGCGGGGGGGCCGGTTGAGGGCCATCGAGGAGCTGACCGGGCTCCTCGCGCGGCTTCCGGGCATCGGCAAGAAGAGCGCCGCCCGGATCGCCTTCCACCTGCTCCGGGTCGACGGCTCGTACGCGGCCGCGTTGGCCGAGCGCATCGAGGGCATCCAGTCCCGGGTCAAGCTCTGTCCCGTCTGCGGCTCCTACGCCGAGGACGAGACCTGCGAGGCGTGCGCGGATCCGCGTCGCGACCGTTCGACCCTCTGCGTGGTCGAGCAGCCCCAGGACGTGCTGACGCTCGAGGCCAGCCGCGAATGGCGGGGCCTGTACCACGTGCTCGGCGGGCTCATCTCGCCGCTCGACGGGGTCGGCCCGGAACGGCTCCGCATCGGAGCCCTCGTGTCGCGCGTGCGGGACGAGGGCGTGCGCGAGGTCGTGCTGGCGACCAACCCCACCGTGGAGGGCGACACCACGGCGCTGTACGTGAAGAAGGCGCTGGAGGGAACGGGCGCGAGCGTCAGCCGCCTGGCCACGGGCATACCCGTCGGCGGCGACCTCGAATACGCCGACCGCCTGACCATCGCGCGCAGCTTCCGCCATCGCACCACGCTCTAGCGCGGACGGACGGGCCCCTCGAGGACTATGACCGGCGGGGCGGGGCGCCTCCGGCACCGCCTAGCGGATGCGCTTCCAGGCGCCCAGGATGACCGGCTCGAGGCTCGGCAGCTCGTATCCGAGCTCGGCGAGCTTCGCGCGCTCGGCGGAATTTTCCCAATCCATGAAGGGGTTGGCGTAATTGCGGGCGAGGAAAGCCAGCACGATTTTCTCGGCTCGTGTCGCGCTGTCGTCGAACATCGACTTGCGCCGGCCGCGGACGGCGGCCAGCGCTTCCTCCACCGCGGCGGGGGCCTGGATCGCGAAGCTGTCGCGATAGACGTCGTAGGCTCGGCCGGAAAGCTTTCTCAGCCGGTCCGAGATCGAGCCGCCGGGGCGCAGCTCCGGCTCCGGCCGGCCCGGCTTCGGCAAGGGCGCGAGAGCCCGGCTTTTCGTCGAAGAACGGCTGGCCTGGAACGCGCCCCGATCACGGGCGTTTTCCGCGACGGCTTCAGGCGCGCGTGTTCTGGAGCCGGCCACGGTCCGGGTTATCGAGGATTTGGCCTTGGAGCCCGTGACGGGCATCGCGGCCTTCCGCGCCGCGGGTGCCTGCCCGGCTTCCGTGGCCGGGCCTGCAGCGGAACCCGGCGCAGTGCCAGTCGCGGATGCGGACTCCGCTTCCGCCTTCCGACGGGGGGCTCCGGCTCCCGGCCCCCCATTCGCGGCGCGGCGTTCCGGGCCGGTCGTCGGCGCGGGAGCGCCGTAGAGCCTGGCCTTGAGCACCCTCCAGGCGGAGCGCATGTAGAGATCGCCCTGCACGGAATAGCTGTAGCTCGAGGAGAGGATCGTGTCGACGAGGTTGAGGATCTCGTCGTCGGTATAGCGCTTCTCCCGACCGATCCGGATGGCGCGAAGTACGGCGTGGTGCTGGGTGCCGTGCTTGCGGGAATAGAGGTGGACGACCCGCTCGAATCCCGGATCTGACGCGCGCAGCCAGTATTTGTGGCAGAAGGCCAGGACGCGGTCCTCGCGCCTGTCGATCCCGGCGGGAATCTCGATGCGCGCCACGTCCTCCTTCGAGAATTCGATGCGCGAAAGGTCGAAGAAATTGCGCTTGTCCGCCTGGCGGCGGAGCTCCTCGGCCTTTGCGAACGAACGCGCCATCAGCTCGTCGTCCCCGTACTCGTCCGTGCGCGATTGCGCGAAGAATTCCCCCACCAGGAAACGGAGCCGCTCGGCCTGCGGCCGCCGGTGCGCCAGCAGCGCGGCGTGGCGGACGTGCATGTCGAGGACCCGGGTCGCCTCGAGCTCGTCGGCGGGGAGCATGTCGACGACACGTTCGACGGCCTTGAGCGTGCCGTAGGCGTCGTTCGCGCCGACGCCCGAGAGCGGCCTCAGCAAGGTGTCGATGGCCAGCCTGACCCTGCCGACCAGGGAGTCAGCCAGGGCGTCGAGTTGTTGCCTCAGGGCCGCGGCGAAACGCGGATCGCGCCGCCTGTACATGCCGAGCAGCTCGATGCGCTTCGCGTCGTCGGGGTAGCGCGCGCGGAGCCTGGCGTGGTAGACGGCCAGGGCGTCGGCGACGCGGCCGGCCTCCCGGAGTTCGAAATATCGCTCTATGTCCGGATCCCCCCCGTAGCGCAGGTCGGGGAAGACGCTTTCGAGTATGGCGGCGCGGATTTCCGCGGTGTGGGTGCTGTCGCTCATGGCGGCGGGAGTATATACGGCGGAGAGGATGATCCGCAATCGGAGGGCGTGTTCTCCCGGATCGAGGCCGGAGGCGAAAAAAAAGCGGCCGCCCCCTGACGGAGGCGGCCTGCGGCTTCGGGGCGGGTGACCCTACTGGAGGAGCTGCAGCACCTGCTGCGTTTTCTGGTTTGCCTGCGCGAGCATCGCGTTGCCGGCCTGGGCGAGGATCGAGTTCTTGGTGAACTCCACCATCTCGCTGGCCATGTCGGCGTCGCGGATGCGGCTTTCGGCGGCCTGGAGGTTCTCGGCACCGATGTCGATGCCGCGAACCGCGTGCTCGAGGCGGTTCTGGTAGGCGCCGAGGTCGGCGCGCTGCTTCGAGACCTTCTTGAGCGCGGAGTCCAGCACGCCGATCGAGCGGTTCGATTCATCGGGGCTCTCGAGAGAGAGGATCGTGTTGTCCCCGACGTTCCGCACGCCGAGGCCCTTGGCCGTCATCGTGCCGATGTAGACCCGCTCGCGCTGGTCCATGTTCGCGCCGATGTGGAACCACATCGACGCCGTTACGATGTTCTCGCCCTCTTCCCGTGCGAAGCGCCCGGTCAGGAGGTTGAGTCCGTTGAACTGCGCGTGGCTCGCGATCCGGTCGATCTCGTCGATCAGCTGGCTGACCTCGACCTGGATCTGCATGCGGTCCTCGGCGGTGTAGATGCCGTTGGACGCCTGGACGGCCAGTTCGCGAACGCGCTGGATGATGTCCTGGCTCTCCTGGAGGAAGCCCTCGGTGGTCTGGATGAAGGAGATACCATCGAGGGCGTTCTTCGAGGCCCGCTGCAGGCCGCGGATCTGGGAACGCATCTTCTCAGAGACCGCGAGGCCCGACGCGTCGTCGCCGGCGCGGTTGATCCGCATGCCGGAGGCGAGCTTTTCCATGTTCTTGTCGACACTTCCGTTCGTGACCCTGAGAGAGCGGTCGGCGAACATCGCGCTGAGGTTGTGATTGATGATCATAACCTGTACTCCTTTCCGTAGTCGTATGTCCGGCCTTTACGGCCGGTCCCGGCGTCCATGCCGGCTTGCGTGACGAAGTCCGTCGTCGCTCCTCCGGGGGGTTCCCGCCCCGCCGGAAGCGGCGCCGCGATTCGGGGCGGCTCGCACCGCCCCTCCTCCTTCATACTTTCGGCGGACGGCCGCGCGACTTGACGAATTTCCGGGGGAACTCGGGGTTTCGCCGCTATCGGCGCGGGGCGGGCACTCCGCGCCGCGACTGGAACAAGCGGGCCAGAGGGTGCTATCCTGCCCCGGGGAGCGGACATGACCGTAGGACGCATCGCCGAATTGCTTGAAGCCCGCATCCACGCGGGGGCAGGACTCGAGGATCTCGAGGTGGAGGCCGCCTGCGGGGCCGACCTCATGAGCGACGTCATGGCCTTCGTCAAGGACCGCGTGGTCCTGCTGACCGGGCTCGTCAACGCCCAGGCGCTCAGGACCGCCGACCTGCTCGACATAAAAGTGGTGGTTTTCGTGCGGGGGAAGCTTCCGACCGAGGACCTGGTGCGCCAGGCCGAGGAGGCCGGGATCGCCCTGCTGTCGACGCGATATTCGCTCTTCCTGGCTTGCGGACGCCTTTACGAGGCTGGCCTCAGGCTCGGCGGAACCAGGGACATCCGGTAGCTTTCAGGTGGCCAGGGCGACGGCGGGGGGCGGTACGGCCTCGCGCGCGTTCCGGCGTGCGGGGCTCTCGCGGCTGAAGCTGTAGAGCAGGCGGTAGCCGTCGCGGATCCGGCGGCCGAACACCTGCCTGATCTTCCGGTCCATCTCGGCCAGTGAATCGAACACGTAGAGCTTCTCGCGCTCGGCCCCGTTGCCGGTCCGCCAGGCGACCGTCAGGGCGTAGGGGTGGCCCATGACCGGCTGGCGGTCGTGGAGCGTGTAGTACCGCAGGCGCCCGTCCTCGCCCGTCCTGTACATGGTGATGATCACGTGTCCCCCCGATCCCGCGACTCGTACCGGGGCGCTTGCGTCCGGCCGGACGGCCATTATACTTGAACCTCGCGCGGACGTCATCCCGGATCGGCGTCCGCCAATTGGAAAAACGGAGAGTTCCGACCATGAACCACTACGGACGCTACCTCGCTGTCGTGCTTCTGGTGCCCCTGCTGGCGCTCGCGTCAAGCCTCGGCGTCGACCTGTGGATCGGCGTGGCCAAGCAAGGCGACACCGCGCCGCTCGTGGTCCGTTCGCTCTCCGCGCTCCTCCTCTCCGTGCCGTACGTCCTCATCGCGCTGCGCCGGGGCCGCCGGTTCAGGGAGCCGATCGCGCCCATCGAGAACGATCCGGTCCTTTACGAGCGGGCGATCGTCGAGGCGGGCGCCGCGCCGCTCAAGAATTTCCTCACCTACCTCGCGCTCATGATGGTCTTCTTGGGCGGCAACGTGGCCTGGCACCGGATCGCCGGCCTCGGGATCGGCTCGAGCGCCTGGATAGCCTTCATGGTGTCCCTGACCGCGCTCTTCTATCTGGCCGCCCTCCTCTATGTCTTCCAGGACCGCATATTGCTCGA
>JAKLEE010000280.1 GCA_022703215.1 Spirochaetota bacterium
CAAGGCCCGAATCCGCTTGACGCCCGCCTGAAACGACCTTTGAATGGAAGCAACCCGTAGCGTACCTCGCGCGACTCCGCGGCCGCCCCTGCGCGTCCGACCTTCTGTCGGTGGGGCGGTGCGCGTCATGGGTCGCGACACCACAAGGAGCCTTTCATGCCGCTCGGAAACAAGTACGGAACCCATCGCGTCCTCGAGCCCGCCGGGGCGCTGCCGCAGACCGCGCAGCGCCTCGACAACGACATGAGCGTCGTCTACGACAACGAGATCCTCCTCGACGTCATCGCGCTCAACGTCGACTCCGCCAGCTTCACCCAGATCGAGGAAGAGGCCGGCCACGACAGCGAGAAGATCGGGAAGAAGATCCTCGAGATCGTCGCCGCCCGCGGCAAGCAGCAGAACCCGGTCACGGGTTCGGGCGGCATGTTCATCGGCAAGGTGGCCAAGATCGGCTCGGCCCTCAAGGACCGCGACCTCAAGGTCGGCGACAAGATCGCGAGCCTCGTCTCGCTCTCGCTCACCCCCTTGAAGATCAACAAGATCCTCAAGGTCATGCCCGAGGTGGACCGCGTGCTCGTCGACGCCCAGGCCATCCTCTTCGAGAGCGGCATCTACGCCAAGCTCCCCGCGGACATGGACGAAGGCCTCGCGCTCGCGGCGCTCGACGTGGCCGGCGCGCCCGCGCAGACCGCCAAGCTCGTGAAGCCCGGCGACTCGGTCCTGGTCATGGGCGCGGGCGGCAAGTCCGGCATGCTCTGCTGCTACGAGGCCATGAAGCGCGTCGGGCCGACCGGCCGCGTGCTGGCCAACGTGCGCAACGAGAAGTACGTGAAGGCGCTCCGCGAGCTCAAGCTCTGCCACGACATCGTCATGGCGGACGCCTCGAAGCCCATCGACATGCTGGAAGAGACCCTGAAGAAGAACGGCGGCAAGGAAGTCGACCTGGTCATCAACTGCGTGAACATGCAGGGCACCGAGATGGCGTCGATCCTGCCGGTGCGCGAGAATGGCATCGTGTACTTCTTCAGCATGGCCACGAGCTTCACGCGCGCGGCGCTCGGCGCCGAGGGCATCGGCAAGGACGTGCTCATGATCATCGGCAACGGCTACACCAAGGACCATGCCGAGATCACCCTCTGGGAACTCCGCGAGAATGCCGAGCTCCGCGACTTCTTCGAGAAGCAGTACGTGAAGTGATCGAAGGCGCCCCGTCCCGGCCGGAATCCGTTCCGGAAGGGCAGGGCGCGAAGGACGCAGGAAGGCGGCGAGCCTGAGACGCTACGGGGCGTCTCCTGGCGGGGGCAGCCCGCTTTCCTGTCCGGTCGGGCCTGCGCGCGGTGCGGCCGGTACGCGTCCTTATCCGGTTTCAACGCGGGACGCATCCATTCAGGAAGCGTTCCCGCCCCGGGGGCTCCCCGTCCCCGGCGCGGCCCGGACCCGAGTCCCCCCGACCGTTTCGAGGAACCACGCGTTCCCCGTAACCGGCGGGGGCATCGCGGATCCGCGCCGGTCATTCGGAGACCGCGCATCGGGTCGGCGGACGAGACCGCCGGCCCGCGGTTCCCGTTTCGAGGTGGACGCGCTATGGCGGCGAAGGAATTCCCGAAGCTGAAGCTCGACAAGTCCATGGCCATGTTCGAGGAGGCGAAGCGCCTTTCCCCGGGCGGTGTCATGGGCATCCGCAGGCCCTACAACTTCGTGCAGGGCGAGTACCCCATCTTCATCGACCGGGGCTACGGCGGGCACATCGTCGACGTGGACGGCAACGACTACATCGACATGCTCTGCGCCTACGGGCCGATCATCCTCGGCTACGACGAGAAGGAAGTGAACGAGGCCGTCAAGCGCCAGATGGACGAGCGCGGCTTCTGCTTCAGCCTCGTCCAGCCGGCCCAGAACGAACTCGAGCGCCGCGTCGTCGACCTGGTGCCCTGCGCCGAGCAGGTGATTCCGGTCAAGACCGGCTCCGACGCCACGACCCTGGCCCTGCGCATCGCGCGCGGCTACACGGACCGCGAGGTGGTGCTCCGCTGCGGCTACCACGGCTGGCACGACTGGTGCGTCGAGAACCACGGCGGCGTACCCGCTTCGACCCTCGCGCTGACCGACGAGTTCGAGTACGGCTCGCTCGAGTCGCTGGAGGCGAAACTGGAAGCCCACAAGGGCAAGGTGGCCTGCGTCATCATCACGCCGGTGGGGCACCCGCTCGCGAAGCCGGTCGAGGAGCCGACGAAGGCCTACCTCGAGGGCGTCAAGGAGCTCGCCCACGCGCACGGCGCCGTCCTCGTCTTCGACGAGATCCGCACCGGTTTCCGCGCCTCCCTGGGCGGCGCGCAGGAGCGTTACGGAGTCACGCCGGACCTGGGCACCTTCGGCAAGGCCATGGCGAACGGCTACGCCATCAGCTGCGTGGCCGGCAAGCGCGAGATCATGCAGGTGTGCGAGTCGAAGGTCTTCGTCTCGTCGACCTTCTTCCCGAACAGCCTCGAAATGGTGGCCGCGCTCAAGACCATGGAGATCCTCGTGCGCGAGGACGTGCCGAACTCGATCTGGAAGCGCGGCACGAAGTTCCTCGCGGAGCTGCGCGGCGAACAGCCAGAGCCCGCGGGCAGGGCCTTCACGATGCCGCGTTGATTGTGAAGAGTAACCACGGAGGCACGGAGATCGGGAGGGAAGAGGGAGAAGGGTAAAAGAAAGGGAAAGGGAGAATACGGAACAAGGATCTGGGATTGGGGAAGGGCAACTCGGGCGCCTTCGCGGCGGGCGGAGGGGACCTGCCAGGGGGCCGGGCGCTCTTCCGTAACCACCCGCAGGCTCGCTACGCTTTCCCGCCGCCGGAGGGGCGGCGCCCTGCCGTCGCGGCGGGGAAGCACCGCGAGCTTCGCGGTGGATACGCGAAGGCCGCCGCGTTCGCGACGGCCTTTTCCGATCCGGGGGCGGACGACCGAGTTGCCCTTCCTCCTTACCCGCTTCTCCGCGCGCTTACGCTTCGTTGCCGTCGAGCCAGAG
>JAKLEE010000281.1 GCA_022703215.1 Spirochaetota bacterium
CGAAGGGGACGAGCGGGACTTCCCTGCCGTCGCACAGCAGGCTCGCGCGGCGCTCAGCTTCGTTTTCCATGCCAGGCCTCCAGGAACAGGGACAGAGCTTCCGCGTCGAGGGGGGCCAGGACCGCGAGGCCGCGCGCGCGGGACGCTTCCGCGAGCGCGCTTCGGTCGGTGACCAGGGCGTCGACCGAGTCGAGGGGGAATTTCAGCTCGCCCTCGCTTTCCGCTCCGCCCGCGACGAGCACGGTCGGGGCGCCTTCGATGCGCGCGCCTTCCACGAGGACGACGCGCGCTTCCGGGAAGAGGCGGGCGAGGAAGTCGCGGTCCGGCGGCGCTTCCCGGCGGAGCGAAAGGTGGAGCTCCCCGCCTCCGAGTATGGCGGACTCGGCGCCCGAGTCGAAGAAGCGCCGCGAGTCCTTGCCCGGCGCGTCGCGGTCGCCGGGGTGCTTCGTGACCTTGAGGGCCGCGCACGGGACGCCGCGCTGAGCGAGCAGGCGGAGCGTCGCCTCGGCCAGCGCCGTCTTGCCGGAATCCGACCAGCCGACCAGGCAGCCGATGACGATGCGGCGGGAGGGCGAAGCGAGCTTATCGGTGCCGACGCCGGAGACCGTCGCCGGGGACGGAGCGGGCGGCCGAGTTGCCTTTTCCTTCCCCATCAGGCTTCCGCCTTCTCGATGATCGTGCCGGCCGTGACGCCTTCGCCGGATTCGCGCGCTTCGGCGCCCGTGACGCGGACGAGGTCGTAGCGTTCGAGCGCGAAAAAGCCCGAGGCCTTCGCGGCCGGGTCGCCCGATTTGGCGCTCAGGGCGACGCGTCCGCGCGTGTCGCAGAGCAGGTACCGGATGCGGCCTGCCTTGTTGAGCATGGGTTCGGAGACGACGCGACGGAAGCCCTCGGGGGCGGCTGGCGGGACCCGGTCGGGCGAGAGCGCGAACCAGGCGGCCTTGAGTTCGTCGCGGCCCAAGCCGGCCTCGCGGGCCAGGGCGGCCACGGTCGGCGGCACGGTCCAGGGCGCGGCGTCGTGGCAGGTGTGCGAGGGTCCCGCGGCGAGCGCGGGGCAGGGTATCGGGGCGGGGCAGGGCGCGACGACGGACCAGCCGGCGGCGGCGAGCGCGTCGCGGAGCGCGATGGCGTCGCGGCTCGTGGCGAGCAGGGCCGGTTCGACGACGAGGACGAGGCCGTCGGGCGCGATGAGGGACCGGAGCGCCTCGATGAAGGCCGCCCGGCGCGCGACGCGGTCGGGACGGCCCTTCCAGAGCTCGTTGAGGCTGTGGCCGAAGGCTATGGCGTCGTAGGGCCCGGGAGGGAGGCGTCCGGGAGCCAGGCCCTCGAGGTCGGCCGCGAGGGTTTCCACGCGGGGCGGGCCGGAGGGCGCAAGGCCTTCGGGCGGGTTTTCGAGGATACGCCGGGCGAGGGACAGGGCTTCGGGCGACGCGTCGACGAGCGTGATCTCGCGGGCGCCGGAATCGGAGAAGGCGGCCGCTACGGGGCCGGGGCCGGAGCCGAGGTCGAGGACGCGACGGCGCGGACCCGCCTTCGAGAGCTCCAGGGCGCGCGCGGCCTGCGTGTACGAGACGGGCCAATAGTAGAGCAGGTAGGCTTCGAGGAGCGCGGGATCGCGCATGTAGGGAGCGCCGACGAGTTCGCGCGTTCCGGTCAACCCGCGCTGGAGGCGGAGCAGGGCCTTGCCGACGGCGGCGAGGCGGGCGGGGGGCAGGGTCCTTGCCGCTCCGTCCGGGCGGCCCGGCGCGCTGTCTGTGGCCGGGGACTCCGAGACTGCCGGACGGGAGGCAAGCGCGGCGAGCGAGGCCGCCCTGCGTTCGAGCGCGGTCGGACCCGGATGCGCCACGGGGCTCAGCCGGCCCTCGGCATCGGCGCCAGCGGCTCGGGCTCGGGTTCGTCGCCGGGATCGTTCGCGCCGAAGCCGGCCAGGAAGAGGATCTTGCGCAGGGCGTCCGGGAGGGCCTCGGTGAGCAGTCGCCGCTCGGGGCTTTCGTTCGGGCGTACGGCCGCGAGTTCCGAGGCGAGGTCGGACATGAGGGGCGGGACGGCGCCGAGCTCGCGCCCGAGGTCCTCGCCCTTCCACGAGCGCGCGGCCCTGCCCGGAAGGGCGTCCATGCGGCGGCAGAGGGCGAAGCCCGGCGCGCCGTCCTTGGAGCGGACGCCCGAAAAGCCGAAAAGGCGGCAGATGAGGGGGCGCCCTTCGTAGACCGAGCAGTGGGCCGCGTCGTCGAAACGGTAGAAGGGGCAGTGCGGGGCGGCGCGCTTCGCGTCGGAAAAGCCCTCGAGGGCGAGGGTCCGGGCGCGTTCGGGGCTTTCGCGTGCGAGCCAGGCCGCCAGGTACGCCGCCTCGAGCGGCAGGACGTCGGGGACGAAGGTCTCGCAGCATGAGCCGCAGCCCTCCGGGCAAGCGACGCCGCTTGCATCGCGGAAGGCGGCCATCTCGAGCCCGGCGCGGCCGTAGACTCGGTGGACGCCCGAGAGGGCGTCCATGAGGTCGCCGAAAGGGAGACCCGGGGGCAGGATTTCGTGGAGTTGCTTCATGGAGTTACCGGTGTCGCGAGAGTAGGGAAGGCGGGCCGAGCTGGTCAAGCGGGCGCGGAGGGTGCTTGCCCGCCGGAAACGTCGCCGCCTGAACTGTCGCCCTCGGAAACGTCGCCGCCCGAACTGTCGCGGTCCGGACCGGCCGCGTAGGCCCCGGGCCGCTCGGCGGCCAATAGCTCGGCGGTTCCGGCGCTTTCCCGCCCGCCGTGGCGCCGCTCCAGGAAGCGGGTCTCCTCGACGGCGGCCGCGGCGGCGGCCTTGACCGCGGCGGCGAGCGGCCCGGGAATGCCGCCCGCCTTCGCTATGGCGCCGGGTTCGGCCGCGGATATCGCCTCGAGGCCGCCGAAGGCCTTCATGAGCTTGGCGGCGCGGCCGGGTCCGATGCCTTCCAGGTCCTCGAGGGCCGGGAAGCGGAGCTCCTTCTCGCGGAGGCGCCGCGACAGGCCCGTGGCGAAGCGGTGGGTTT
>JAKLEE010000282.1:0-2622 GCA_022703215.1 Spirochaetota bacterium
CGAACCTCAAGGTGCACGCCAAGG
Organism: Spirochaetota bacterium; assembly: GCA_022703215.1. GTDB lineage: Bacteria > Spirochaetota > Spirochaetia > Treponematales > UBA12059 > JAFGNN01. Next base: position 25 of record JAKLEE010000282.1, read on the forward strand.
CCGCCCTGGTCATCCGGCGCGAGGACGACGGCCGCCTGCGCCGCTACGCCCACCTTTCGACCGGCAACTACAACGACCGCACGGCCCGCATCTACGCGGACCTCTCGCTGCTCACCGCTTCGGAAGCGGTCTGCGCCGACCTGGCCCTCTTCTTCAACGCCCTGACCGGGCTCTCCTCCGCCCGGGGCCTCCGGACCATCGGCGTCGCGCCCTTCGACCTGAAGCGCCGCGTCATCGCGCTGATCGAGCGCGAGGCCGAGCGCAGCCAGGAGGAGACGCCGGGACTGATCATGGCGAAAATGAATTCGCTCTGCGACGAGGACGTCATCCGCGCGCTCTACCGCGCCTCGGCGCGGGGCGTGCGCGTGCTGCTCAACGTGCGGGGCATCTGCACGCTCGCCCCGGGAATCAAGGGACTTTCCGAGAACATCCGCGTCGTGTCGATCGTGGGGCGCTTCCTCGAGCACGCGCGCGCCTTCCTCTTCCTGAACGGCGGCGCGGAGGAAGTCTACCTTTCGAGCGCGGACTGGATGCCCCGCAATCTCGAGAAGCGCATCGAGCTGATCTTCCCCGTGACGGATCCGGCCGCGCGCGGCCGGGTCCGCGCGATACTCGAGACCTATTTCCGCGACGAAGCCAAGGCGCGCGAGCTGGGGCCCTCGGGGCGGTGGAAGTCCGTGAAGGCGCGTTCCGGAGGCGGCCTCTCCGCCCAGGAGGAATTCCGCCGCGTCGAGCGCGAGCGGAACGCGGCCCTGGCAGAGCCCGAGGCGGAGCTGACGGTCCGGAGGAAGCCCTCGGACTAGCAGTGTGTTGAAGAAGTCGCTTGCTTCTTCAACACACTCCGCATTCGCTCCCGTTCCTTGCGGAACGGTGCGCGATTGCCGCATCAAGGTAGCTGTTGAAAGCCCGCATTCGCGGCTTTTCAACAGCCTGCTAGAGCGCGATGGCGCGCGCAGCCTTGAGGCCATCGGCGGCCGAGCTGACTATGCCGCCCGACCAGCCGGAGCCTTCGCCGACCAGGTGGAGGTTGGGAAAGCCCGCCGCGAAGGTCTCCGGGTCGCGGAGCGCCTGTACGCTCGCGCTCGTCTTGCTCTCCAGGCCCAGGATCAAGCCCTCGTCGTAGCCCCGGAGCTTGCGGGAGAACTCCGCCAGGCCTTCGCGGAGCGGCGCGACCAGGGCGCCGGGCAGGAGCTCGGCGAGGTCGGCGGGAACGAGGCCGAGCGGGTAGCTCGTCGCGTCCGGCAGCCGCGAGCCCGAGCGGCCCGCGAGGAAGTCCCTGATGGTCATGGCCGGGGCGACCCAGCCTCCAGCGAAGGCGAAGTACGAGCGCTCCAGCGCCTCGAGCCAGTCGAGGGCTTCGGGCGCGCCGATCTCCCGGCCGAGCAGGGCGGGGAGGGACAGGCCCGCGACCACCGCCGCGTTGGCGAAGCGGCCGGCTCGCGCGTAGTCGCTCTTCCCGTTCACCACCGAGCAGCCTTCGTAGGCCGAAGCCGGCACCACGGTTCCCCCCGGGCACATGCAGAACGAGTAGACGCCCGTCCCGTCGCCCGCCTGGGCGGCCAGGCGGTATTCGGCGGCCTTGACGCCCGGTATGCGCGGAACGCCCCACTGCGCCCGGTTGATCGCTTCCTGCGCGTGTTCTGCGCGGAAGCCGACGGCGAAATTCTTGGGACGGAACGGTACGCCGCGCGCGATCAGCATGCGGAAGGTCTCGAAAGCCGAATGTCCGGTGGCCAGGATGAAGCGCTCGGCCTCGAGCTCGCCCGCGGGGGTCCGGAGCGCCGCCACGCGGCCGCCGCGGACCACGAGGTCCGTCATCGGCTCGCCGAAGCGGAACGCGACGTCGCGCTCCTCGAGCGAGCGGCGCAAGGTTCCCGTCATGCGGAAGAGCCGGTCCGAGCCGAGGTGGGGGTGGGTCATGTAGCGGATCTCGTCCGGGGCGCCCGCCTCGATGAAGCGCCGGAAGACGTACTCGCGCTCGAAACCGATGCCCTTGCTGCGCGAGGAGAGCTTGCCGTCGGAGAAGGTGCCCGCGCCGCCCTCGCCGAAGGCGTAATTGTCCGAAGCGCCGAAGGTGCCGCCCGCTTCGAAGGCGGCGATGGCCTCGGCCCGGTCCTCGACGCGGCCGCCGCGCTCGAGCACGGTCACGGCAAAGCCCGCGCGCGCCAGGTAGTCGGCGGCGAAGATGCCGGCCGGTCCCGTGCCGACCACGATGACGCGTTCCTCGCGCGCGCGGCGCTCCGGCTCCAGGTCCGGGGTAGCGGGCGCCTCGCCCGAAGGGAGTTCCGGCGAGCTCACCCCCACGCGGAAAAGCCAGGCGATGTCGCCCTTGCGGCGCGCGTCGAGGCTCTTCTTGAGGATGGTGAAGGCGAAGTCGCGGAGTCCCGTCTTTTTCGCGACGAGCGCGCGGAGCTCGGCGTCGCCCGAGGCGGCCGGAAGGCGGATGTCGTGTTCGGCGTATCCCATGGAAGACAGCCTACGGATTCCCGGGCGCTTGGGCAAGCGCGGCGCGCTCCTCAGGCGATTGGAGTATACTGGAGGCATGAAGACCATGGCCGATCCCGCGTTGGACCTGTCCGGATACTGGACCTATCGGGA
>JAKLEE010000282.1:2631-2996 GCA_022703215.1 Spirochaetota bacterium
AGCGTAGGGAACTGATCGACGGCGAAGCGTACCTGATGAGCTCGCCGACGGTGAAGCACCAGGACCTTGTCCTGGACTATGGCATCGCGCTCCGGGCTGCCATCAAGGGGAAGCCTTGCAAGGCGCTCATCGCCCCGCTCTACATCCTGTTTCCCGCCGCGCCCGGCCAGGACGAGGACGAGGGCCGTGGCCGCGATGACGTGATGAGAGGATCTCATGAGTCCCTCCTTCTCGCTTCCGCCGCTACGGCGCATCGGATCCCGCCCCGGCGACGCGCCGGGACGATCGGGAAGGATGGATGGCCGGGCGGAAGGACACGGACTTTTCTCCCCGAAGCCCCCGAGAAAGTGTCAATGATAAAAGAT
>JAKLEE010000283.1 GCA_022703215.1 Spirochaetota bacterium
GATCCTGTCGGATCCGAGGGCGGGCGCGGAGGCGACGGGCGCGGGAGCGCCCGCGCAGCCGGAGAGCAGCGCGGCGAGGGCTAAGGCCGCCGCCGCGAGCGGCAGGTGCCTCCTCATGCTAGTGGGCCGCCGGGGCGGGGAGGGCGTAGACGCCGTCGCCCAGGACCTTGTAGGCGCCCTTGTAGTCCTTGAAGCCGCCGGCGTTGTAGGTCCGGTAGCCCTTCTTGTCCAGGATGGTCTTCACGTAGGCGGCGCGGGTGCCGCTGGCGCAGAAGAGGACGATCGCCTTGCCCTGGTCGAAGTAGGTCGCGAAGGGGAAGGCCTCGTTCACCTGGGCGCTGGCGGCGTCCCAGGTGGCCTTGCCGTCGACCGTGCCGCGGGTGACCATGCGGCCCTCGAGGTACTGGAAGAAGGGGATGTTCTCCGTGCCGGCGACGTAGCCGCCGTTGAAGCGCTCCTCGAAGTTGCGGAGGTCGACCACGACGACGTCGCGGCGGCCCAGGAAGTCGTCGAGGTTGGCCATGGTGATGGGGGAGTCCTTGGCCGCGGCGGAGGCGACGGGGGCGGGGACGGCGGCGAGGGCGGGGGCCTTGGGGGCGGTCGCGCAGCCGGCGGCCAGGATGAGGCCGGCGAGGGCCAGCCCGATGGCGGACTTCTTCATGGGGTTACTCCTCAAGAATGTCGATGCCCGCGAAAAGGCGGGTCTCTGGATAAGTATTGATCCTTTTTACTATCTAGTCAATACAGGATATTAGAGTATCCATATTTTAGATATTCTTGATTTATACCCGTCGGATGGCCGATCTGCCGTGCAAAGTTGCGTACCGAAAGGGCCGGGGCACCGCGCAAGCCTACTTCGATTCGCTTCGTCCTCCTTGACCATGGCTTGCTTCTTGCATATCTTTAGGAAAGCTAACTATTAGTCATCCTAACTTATTGAGCAGCGATGCCTTCACCGGACGAAACCGAACGCACACGGCAGGTCGCCGAGCGCCTCTTCGAGGCTTTCCGGGCCGTCGCGCCCTTCAAGCGCCGCCCCGGCTTCGGGCACTCGGCCAGGCCGGGCGAGTTCCAGCTCCTGCACCGCCTGGCGCGCGAAGCCGAGGGCTCGGGCGTCCGCACGGGAGACCTGGCGGCCTGGCTGGGCGTCAAGCCGCCCACGGTGAGCCAGCTGGTCGACGCGCTGGAGTCGCGCGGCCTCGCCGAGCGCTTCGCCGACAGCGTCGACCGGCGGGCCACCCTCGTACGGCTCTCCGCCGAAGGCCGCGCCCTGGCCGCCTCCTTCCACGAGCGGGCCATGGCGGAGTCGGAGGCCCTGGTCGACTGGCTGGGCCTGGAGGACGGCGCCCGCCTGGCCGAGCTCCTGGCGCGGACCGCGGCCTTCCTCGAGGCCCGGCATGGAAAGGCCTGCGCTTGCCGCGGACACGGCGGCGACAGCGATGGCGACGGTTGCCGCGGCGGCGATGGCGGCGGCGACCAGGACCAATCGCGCGGCGGCGACGGCCGCGACAGTGATGGCGCCCGCGACAGCGACAGCGGCCAAGGAAAGGACTAGACCATGCTCAGACTGTTCAGGCACCTGCGCCCCTACGCGCCGGCGATCCTCGTCACGCTCGCGCTCGTGTTCGCCAGCGCCATCGCGGAGCTCAGCCTGCCGGCGATGATGTCGACCATCGTCGACGAGGGAATCGCCAAGGGCGACGCCGCGGCCATCTGGCGCGTGGGCGGCCGGATGCTCCTCGTCGCCTTCGCGGGCATCGCGGCCAACCTGGTCGGGGGCTTCATGGCCTCCAGGACGGCCATGGGCTTCGGCCGGGACCTGCGGTCCAAGGTCTTCGCCCGCGTCTCGTCCTTCTCGCTGCGCGAGATGGACCGCTTCGGCGCCTCGTCGCTGATCACGCGCACCACCAACGACATCACCCAGATCCAGCAGATCGTCTTCATGCTGCAGCGCATGATGGCCCACGCGCCGATGATGGCCGTGGGCGGCATCGTGATGGCGCTGTCCACCGAGCCCAGGCTCTCGTGGATCCTCCTCGTCGTCATCCCCGTGCTCGCCCTCGCCATCGCCGTAGTCGCCGCGAAGGGCATGCCCGTCTTCAAGGCCATCCAGGCCAAGCTGGACGGCCTGAACCGCGTCATGCGCGAAAACCTCACCGGCATCCGGGTGGTCCGCGCCTTCGACCGGACGGAGCACGAGCATGGCCGCTTCGACGCGGTCAACGCCGACCTCACGGCCACCACGCTCAAGGTGAACAACCTGATGGCCTTCCTCTTTCCCTTCGTCATGCTGATGATGAACGTCGCCACCATCATGATCGTCTGGTTCGGCGGACTGGCCATCGGCGAGGGAACGGTCAGGATAGGCTCGCTCATGGCCTTCATCCAGTACGCCACGCAGATCATGTTCTCCGTGGTCATGGTCACCGTCATCTTCATCATGGTGCCCCGGGCCCAGGTCTCCGCCGTGCGCGTCAACGAGGTCCTAGGGGTAGACCCCGAGATCAAGGATCCCGCCGCCCCGAAGCGCCCCGGGCGCCGCACGGGCCTCGTCGAGTTCCGCGACGTCGTCTTCGGCTACGGCGGCGCCGCCGAGCCGGCGATCCGCGGCGTCTCCTTCACGGCGGCGCCGGGGACCGTCACGGCGATCATCGGCGGCACCGGCTCCGGCAAGAGCACCATCGTCAACCTCGTCGCCCGCTTCTACGACGTCGACTCGGGGGCCGTCCTCGTCGACGGCGTCGACGTGCGCGAGCAGGCGCAGGACGAGCTGCGCGCCGGCCTCGGCCTGGCCACGCAGAAGCCCGTGCTGTTCTCCGGCACCGTGGCGAGCAACCTGCGCTTCGGCCGGGCCGAGGCCACCGACGCGGACCTGGCCAAGGCGGCGGAGACGGCCCAGGCGGCCGCCTTCGTCGCGGAGAAGGACGGCGGCATGGAGGCGACCCTGTCCCAGGGCGGCGTGAACGTCTCGGGCGGCCAGAAACAGCGCCTCTCG
>JAKLEE010000284.1 GCA_022703215.1 Spirochaetota bacterium
CGCGGCGCTTCCTCCCGTCCCCATTCCCTTCAGCTATTGGGTTCTGCCGGGGCGATTTCTCGCCGGCGAGTATCCGGGGCACGCGACCGACGTGGTCGCGCGTTCGCGCCTCGGCGCCCTGCTGGACGCGGGCGTCCGGAGCTTCGTCGACCTGACCGAGGAGCGCGACGGGCTCGAACCCTACGACGCCCTGCTCCGCGAGCTTTCGGGCGGCGCGGCCCGGCACCTCCGGCACGGTATCCGGGACGTATCGGTGCCGCGGCGGAAAGCCGACATGGCCGCCATCCTCGACGCCATAGACGCCGAGCTGGCGGAGGGGCGCGCCGTCTACGTCCACTGCTGGGGCGGCGTGGGGCGCACCGGCACGGTAGTCGGCTGCTGGCTCGCGCGCCACTACGGCGACTCCGGCCGCGCCGTGCCCTGGCCCGACGGCTCAGTCCGCGACTTCGCGGCGCTCTGGGCCGCCTGCCCGAAGGCCGCCTACAGGCAGTCGCCCGAGACCCCCGAGCAGCGGGATTTCGTGGCTCGGTGGCGGGAGTAGCGACGGGGAGTCGCGGACGATGTACCCGGTAGGGTCCGGGCCGCGGCCGGGCGCTCTTTTACGCTCGGGCTCTGTCGCGGCGCGGGAATGGGGCTATACTGCATGCCATGCAAAACATCCATTTGAAACGCGCCTACGACCCCCCCGAGGTCGCGGACGGCCGCCGCTTCCTGGTGGACCGGCTCTGGCCGCGCGGCGTGACCAAGGAGAGGCTCGCCCTCGACGCCTGGCTCAAGGAAGCCGCGCCGAGCCCGGAGCTCCGGAAGGGCTACTGCCACGACCCCGCGAAATACGAAGAGTTCCGCCGGCTCTACCTGGCGGAACTCCGCGAAGGGCTGGCCGCCGGCGTCGCCGATCTGGCGGCCCTCGTCGAGGCCGCGCGCGCGGGAGTCGTGACCCTCGTCTACGCGGCGAAGGACGAGGCGACTTCGCACGCCCGCGTGCTCGGCGATTTCCTCGAAAAGACCATGAAGGGAGGCGCCTGATGGCCGAGGTTCGATTTCCGGTGGAAGCCAGGATCGGCACGGGCGACCGGGAACGCGAGACCGCGTTGCGGTTCGACGGCTTCGAGCTGGTCGCTTCGGCGCCGGCCGAGCTCGGCGGAAAGGGCGCGGGCACGAGTCCCGAAGCCCTGGTGGCCGCTGGCGCCCTGGCCTGCTGGTCGCTCACCTTCGAGGCGGTGCTCAAGCGGCGAGACCTGCCCTTCGTTTCGATCGAGACGGGCGCGGACGCCGTGGTCTCGGGCGTCCCCGGCTCGGACCGCTACTCCGCCGTCCGCTTTTCCGCGCGCGTGCCCGGCGGCGATGCCTCGCGCCTCGCCGACTACGAGGCCGCCGCGCGGCGCGCCCTCGAGCGGAGCTTCATCGTCCACGCGCTTTCGGGCGGCACCATAAGCTTCGAGTTCGCCAGCGTCACCATACCCTGAGCGCGTCGGTCCGCGCTGTCACGAGGCTTCGGGACGGCGCGCCGGCGTGCCGTGTCCGGGCTCAGGGCATGAGCGACGGGCTCATGTAGACGAGGGCCTGTCCCGCGGCAACCGTGACGGTGGCCGTTTCACCGGAGACCGTCAGGTCGCGGTCGGCGATGCCCGCGGCCTCGATTTCGCCGGATGCCGAGTCCGCCACGAGTTTCCATGCAGCATCGGCACCAGGGAACGCGGCTTCCCACTCTTTCGCGGTCCCCGTGAAGTTGAGGAAGACCGCGAAGGCGTTGTCGCCGGCGCCCTTGGACACCCAGGCCAGGACGCCGCTTTCCCAGAGGCTGGCCGTGCCGTCCGTCATGTTCCACGACCACGCGTCCGACGAAGCCGGATCGGCCTCCGCGACGCGCAGGTTCGGGTGCTCCTTCCGCAGCGCGATGAGTCCCGCGTAGTAGTCCTTGAGCGCCGCGTTGGCGATTTCCAGCGTCGTCCACGGGACTGCGTTGCTGGCCGAACTGGTGGCGTTGGTCGTGTTGTTCCCGTAGTGCACCCGCCCGACTTCCTCGCCCATCCAGAGCATGGGAATGCCCATAGCAGTCAAAAGGTGCGTCGCGGCGAGGCGGGCTTCGGCGGCGGTCCCGAGCGTACCGGTCTTGGTAAAGCCCACGCCTTGTATGGTGCCCTCGTCGTGGCTCGAGTGGTAGTTGATGACGGAGGCGGGCCATTTCCAGGCAGTTCCGTCTATGCCGTTGGAGTGGTACGTCTTGTCGCCGAGATCCCGGTAGTAGCTTCCGAAAAGCGCGGACCAGGCCGTGTCCTTCCAGCCGGCGCCCCAGCTCGCGATGACGCCCGAACCGGCCGCGTCGTTGTAGTCCTGGATGCGCTCGTTGTGCGGGCCGTCAAACTCTTCGAAGATCCAGTAGCGGCCGGGGTAAATGGCGTCGAGTCCGTCCACGATGTCGATGAGGACGCGCTCGTCGACGAACTGCGTGGCGTCGAAGCGGAAGCCGTCCACGCGGTATTCGTCGAGCCACATTTCCAGGTTGTCGCGTACGAAGGCGGCGAAGGCGCCGGAGCCGAAGTCGAGCCAGGGTCCCCAGAAGTCCGGGACACCCACCTGGAACCAGATGTCGGCGTCGATGGCCCAGAAGGGATTGTCCCAGTTGGAATGGTTGTAGACGACGTCGAGGATGACCGCGATGCCCGCCCCGTGCAGGGCGTCGACCAAGGCCTTGAGCTCGCCGACCGCCGAGCCGCTGGTCGCGTTCGAGCCGTAGGAGTTTTCCGGCGCGGACCAGGCGGCCGTGTCGTAGCCCCAGTTGTAACTTATACCGGCGAGTTCTTCCTCCGCCGTGCCCTTCCCCTTCCATTCCTGCACAGGCATCAGCTCGACCGCGTTGACGCCGAGCTCGACCAGGTAGGGGATGCGGTCGATCATCTCGGTAAAAGCGCCCGCGTTTGTGTCGCTAGAGAGACCTTCTGAGTCCGCGAAGTCCTCGACATGGAGTTCGTAGATGA
>JAKLEE010000285.1 GCA_022703215.1 Spirochaetota bacterium
TGACGCGGCCCTCATCGACGAGATCCTGAAGGTCCGCCACGAGGACGCGGGGGAGACCGCGCGCCGCCTGGCCCGGGAAGAGGGTGTGCTCGGCGGCATTTCGGCCGGCGCCAACGTGTGGGCCGCGCTCGAGCTCGCCTCCAGGCCGGGCATGGAAGGCAAGACCATAGTAACGATCATCTGCGATACGGGCGAGCGCTACCTGTCCACCTGGCTTTTCGACGGGGCTTGATCCGGAGGAGTCCGTCCGGGGGCGCGAAGGGAGCTCGGGACCTCGTGCCCGTCCCGCTTCGTCCCGGCTCCGTATGGCATCATACTTGACAAAAATGGTAATGTAATGGCAGACCTCATTGCCATCACTCATGCATACGGAGGTCCGGGATGGAAACCTTGTTGCCGGGCATGGTCGTCGGATTCCGCGAAGGCCTCGAAGCCTTTCTCGTCGTCGCCATCGCGCTGCGCTTCCTCCAACGGAGCGGTCGCGGCGATTCGCGGAAGGCCGTGTGGGCCGGCGCCGCGTCGGGCCTGGCCCTGTCGTTCGCCTTCGGCGCCGCCCTGTTCGCGGCCGCCGACGCCCTCGGCGGAGCGGGCCGGGCCGTCAAGCTCTGGGAAAGCGGCGCGAGCATCGCCGCGACCTTGCTCGTCGGTACTTTCATAGTCTGGATGATCCGCCACGGCGCCGAAATGGCCGGAGCCGTCGAGCGCGGGGTCGCAGCCAAGGCGGGGGGGCTCGGCATCGCCTTTGTCATCCTGGCCATGGTACTCCGTGAGGGTGTCGAGATCGCGCTCTTCGCGTTCGCCGGCACCTACCCGCTCGCGGGAATCGCGCTCGGGCTCGTCGGAGCCCTCGTGCTCGTGTACCTCGTCTTCGCCTCGCTCGTCCGGGTGAACCTGACGGCCATCTTCAACGCCACGCTCGTCTACCTCATCCTCCAGGCGGGCTTCCTGCTCGGCTACGGCATCCACGAGGGTCTCTCTGCCCTGAAGGATTCCGGCGCGCTCGACCCCGCCTCGCCGCTCCTCGCTAAGGCCTTCGACCTCTCGACGACCATCCTCGACCACAAGCAGGGCCCGCTCGGCCTGCCGCTCTACGCCCTGGTCGGCTGGTACTCGCGCCCAGAGTGGGTGCAGTTCGCCGCGCAGTACCTTTACACCTTCGCCCTCTTCGGCTATTGGGCCGCGAGCGCCGCGCGGCGCCGCGCGCGCGTCTGAGCCGGCATCGTTCGCGCGTGGGCTGAACCGTTGACCCCGGACTCCGCGGGCAGGATGCGCCCTGCCCGCGGCGATCCGGTCGGCCGCGTGAACCTTCCCGCCTTCGCTTGACTGATCCCTACCAAAGCGATAATCTAATCCTACCCCACCCCCACCGGGGGAGGGGGGTCAAGCTGGGATGTGTCCCTCGGGAGGAGTCCCTGCGAGGGGCTGTCCCTGCGGGTCCGTGACCCGGCGAGCCTGTCGAAAGTTGCCGCTCGCGGCCGAGTCGAGGAGAAGCTTTTGGATCACACGTCCTGCCGGAGCGTCGAGGCGCTCAACCTGCTCAAGACCGCGCGAGGCCAGGTGGACGCCGTCGTCCGCATGATCGAGGACGACCGCTACTGCATCGACGTGTCGAAGCAGGTGCTGGCCACGATGGCCCTGCTCAAGAAGGCGAACCTGCTCGTGCTCAGGCAGCACATCGACACCTGCGTCAAGGACGCGATCGAGTCGGGGAACGGGCAGGAGAAGATGGACGAGATCGCGCTCATCCTCGAGCGCTACCTCGGAAACTGAACCCCGCGGATGCGGGGAGGATGGAAACGCGATGATCAAGGCGCTGGACCTGAAGATACAGGGCATGACCTGCGCGGCCTGCGCGCAGGCTTCCGAGCGTGCCGTGCGAAAGCTCGGCGGAGTCGCCGAGGCCTCGGTGAACTACGCCACGGAGCGGCTCACGGTCTCGTTCGACGACGCCGCGACGGGCGTCGACGACATCAAGGCGGCGGTGGCGAAGGCCGGCTACGAGGCCGTGGACGATCGTTCGGAGAAGGAAGCCGTCATTCCCGTCGGAGGCATGAGCTGCGCGTCCTGCTCCGCGGCGGTGGAGCGCGCGCTCTCGCGCACGGCCGGCGTCAAGCTGGCCTCCGTCAACCTGGCCACCGAGCGGGCGACCGTCCGCTACGATCCGGAGGTGACGCGCGTTTCCGCGCTCAAGGACGCCATCCGCAAGGCGGGCTACGAACCCCGCGCGCTCGAGACGGCCGAACGCGTCGACGCGCACCGGGAGGAAAAGGAGCGCGAGATCCGCTCGCTGAAACGCCGCGTCCTGGTTTCCGCCGCCTTCTCGATCCCGCTCTTCTACCTGGCCATGGGCATGATGCTCGGCTGGCCGGTGCCGGCAGCGCTCGACCCCATGCACCAGGGCCTCCGCTTCGCTTTGGTCCAGCTCGCCCTCGTCGTCCCCGTCCTGATCGCGGGCGCACGCTTCTACCGGGTGGGCTTCAAGGCCCTCTGGCGCCGCGCCCCCAACATGGACTCGCTCATCGCCATCGGCACCTCGGCGGCCCTGGCCTACAGCCTCTGGTCGACCGCGGGCATCGCGCGCGGCGAACACCAGCTGGTCGAGAGCCTCTACTTCGAGACGGTGGGCGTCATCATCACGCTCATCCTGCTCGGCAAGTGGCTCGAGGCGGGCTCGAAGGGCCGCACGAGCGAGTCCATCAAGAAGCTCATGGGCCTCCGGCCCAAGACGGCCACCGTCCTCCACGACGGCGTCGAGCAGGAGCTGCCCATCGAGGAGGTCGAGGTCGGCGACCTCGTGCTGGTCCGGCCGGGCGAGAAGATTCCCGTCGACGGGGTCGTCGTCTCGGGCTCCGGCGCCGTGGACGAGTCGATGCTGAGCGGCGAGAGCCTGCCCGTCGACAAGGCGCCCGGCGACCGCGTGGTGGGCGCCAGCCTCAACAAGCATGGCGCCCTCACGGTCCGCGCCACCGAGGTC
>JAKLEE010000286.1 GCA_022703215.1 Spirochaetota bacterium
CGCACGAGCGAAAGGTCGCGGAGGCGGCGCGCGGTCTCCGGGAAGCGCCAGGTGCCGTCGGCCTCCGGCTCGCCCGACCAGGCGACGGCCAGTTCCTCGACGAGCGCGCGCGGGTCGCCGTCCTCCTCGGGAGGGCGCGCCGCGATGGCGGCCGGGTCGACCCGGTCGGGGGACGAGAGCACGGTACGGGCTGCGCGGCGGCGCAGGTTGGCGCGCGCGCGGCGCGCGTTGTCGGCCTTGAGGGCGAGGAAGCGAAGGACCGGCACCAGGTAGAAGAGGATGGCGAAAACCACCGGCACGACGCCGAGGCCGATGCCGAGCGTCACCTGCGGATCGAGCCCGACGCTTCTGACAAGTTCCGAGACGAAGCCGTAGAAGGTGTATCCGGTCTCGGCGTTCCCGAGCGGGGCACTGGAAAGGACCGAGAACAGGAAGTAGCCGCCAAAGGCCAGATTGACGCCGTTGAAGGCGCTGAACCAGGCGTTGGCCGAGGCGGGGTTGGCGGAAAAGCGGCGGAGCGGCAGAGGACCCGGATCGGCCGACACGCCGCGTTCTCCGCCCGCGCTCCGCATGAGCTCGTCGAATTTCCAGTAGACGGTGCCCTCGTCGGAGACCTCGGGACTGCCCCCGAGCTCGTACGCGAGCCGGTTCATAGAGTCGTCGGCCTCGACGGGCGAAAGCCCGGTGAGCGCGGAGAGCTCCTCGACCGTGGCCATACCCTTCCGGGAGCGGACGTAGGCGGCGAAGGCCGCGCGCACGTCCTCGGCGCGGGAAGCGGCCGGATCCGGGTCGCCGAACACGAAGCTGAAGATGGCCGTGTGGAGCGGCTTCTTGGCGCGGCGCCGCTCGGCGGAACGGAACGGATCGCGCGAGCCTTTGGTGAACTCGGAGTAGAACCAGACGCGCACCACGAGCTCGATGACACGCGTCATCATGAACATGCCGCCCGATCCGCCCCGGCCCCGGCTGGATCTGCGATCGTCGCCGCGGCCGGAGGAGCTGGCCGCGAAGCTGGCCACCAGGGCCAGCACCGCGAGCGCCACGAAGAGCGCGAAGTAGCCCACCAGCATGACCACGATCCAGATCTTGAAAAGGAATTTTCCGACGGCCGCCGCGCCCTTCCCGAAGGTCCGGAACGCCTTTCGGAAGGCGGGACCGAGGCCGCGGTAGCGGCTGTGGAAGCCCCGCGGAAAGGACCAGAGCGGCTCGCCCGACTCGGTGACGCGCACCCGCGCGCCGTACTCGTCGGCCACCGCGCGCAGCTCGGTTTCCACCTGGTGCACCGGCAGGCCCGTGCGCGCGACAAGGTCGGCCCCCGTCGCCTCGCCGCGGGAATCGCGGAAAGCGCGCAGGAGCTTCTCGCGCACCGCTTCACTCTTGTAATCGTAGACCTTGGTGGCCGTGCCGCCCATCACTCGTTCTCCTCGATCGGTTCGCCGCGCGCGCGCGCGATGGCTCGTCGGTACAGCGCCAGGTATTCGGTCGCGGCGCGGTCCCACGAGAATACCCGGCCCATGGCGCGCTTCCGCATGGCGTCGATATGTTCGCCCTTGTTGTACCAGGCCCAGACCGCCCAGCCGACGGTGTCGTAGATGGAGCGGGGCGTGAGGTCGTCGAAGACGAAGCCCGTCCCCTCGCCCGTCGCCTGCTCGTAGTTCTCGACCGTGTCGGCGAGCCCGCCGGTGCGCCTGACGACGGGCAGGGTGCCGTAGCGCAGCGAATAGAGCTGCGAGAGGCCGCAGGGTTCGTAGCGGCTCGGCATGAGGAAGAAGTCCGCCCCCGCCTCGACCACGTGGGCGAGGCGCTCGTCCATGCCCACGCGCGCCTTGAAATTCGGCAGGCGCGAAGAAAGGATCGAGAGCTCGCGCTCGCACCAAGCCTCGCCGGAACCGAGCACGGCGAACTGCAGGTCCATTTCCGAGCAGATCGGCCAGGCGGCCCCATACATGGGACCGAAAAGCTCGCCGATGCCCTTCTGGTCCGCGAGCCTGGAGATCATGGCCACGAGCGGCACGTCCGGGTTCTCGGGCAGCCCGAATTCCCGCTGCAGCGCGGCCTTGCACGCGGCCTTTCCCGTCAGGTCCGTCGCGTCGTAGCGCGCGGCGATGTACGGGTCGGTCGCGGGGTTCCAGTCGCCCAGGTCCACCCCGTTCAGGATGCCCACCAAGTCGGCCGAGCGCCAGCGGAGCAGCCCGTCGAGTCCGAAGCCGAAGTCGGAGGTCTGTATCTCGCGGGCATAGGTCGGCGACACGGTGGAAAGGGCGTCCGCCATGGTGAGCCCGGCCTTGAGCAGGTTCATGCGGCCATAGTGCTCGAAGCCCGCCTGGTCGAAGCGGTCCGGCGCGAGACCGAGGCGCGCGAAGTCCGCGGCCGGGTAGACGCCCTGGTAACCCAGGTTGTGGATGCTCAGCACCGAGGCGGTTTTATGGAAGGAAGGAGAACCGGCAGCCCGCGCCTCGGCGACGAGGACGGGCATGAGGGCGGTCGGCCAGTCGTGGGCATGCGCCACGTCGGGTTCCCAATCCAGCTGCCGGCACAGGTCGAGCGCCCCGCGGCAGAGGAAGGCGAAGCGCATCGGGTTGTCGCGGAAGTCGGTCTCGCCCGGAACCCCGTAGATGCCGTCGCGGCCGTAGAGATCTTCCCGGTCGAGCAGGTAGAGCGTGCCGCCCGAGTCCTCGAGAGGAGTCGAATAGACGGTCGCATCCGGCTCGCCGAAGCCCGAGCCGACGCGGAGCCCCGTGTCCTCGAGCGCGCCGCGGTCGACGCGGTAGTAGCGGGGCATCACGACCTTGAGCTCGTGGCCCGCGCGCGCGAGCGCCTCGGCGAGGGCTCCGACGGCGTCCGCCAGCCCTCCTGCCTTGGCCCAGGGAGCGACCTCGCTCGATACCATGAGGATCCTCACCGAGAGCCTCCACAAAGCGCGATCGCGCACGTTTTCAAGGATGACCGAAGGC